>NZ_JAKZKV010000009.1 GCF_022808675.1 Parabacteroides sp. FAFU027 | reverse complement strand
ATTTGTCTCCATCAAATTTGGTGACAATGCGATTGAATTTACTTCGATTCAGAAACGAAACCAGTTGAGCAAAAACGTATTTGTCTTGATACATATGCAATCAGATTAATCTGATGCAAAACTAAAAATTCAAGTCCGTTCGCTCGCGAAATGCTTATAACCAACTAAATTTCAAATACTTCAAAGACCATTTTTAGATTTTAATGGGACAGTAATGTAGTGGAATAGTTTGTTATCGGATTGAAAATCCTGATAGTGCTTTTTGGGGCCGGAATGCAATTCCGCCCCGACGGTATCCGGCAGGAATGGTGTCTGATGTAGATAAGATTGAAATTGATTTGAATAGATAACTTATCCGATTCATTATAAAAACGCAGAGAGCGGCTCCGGCAAAGTGCTGGAGCCGCTCTCTGCGTTTTTGTTTATAACCTGATCGTAATTGAGTGTTTTTGTTTATTGTCCAAATTTATAGATTATGTATCTGAAAAAACAAATAAAACTATGCGGTTAAGCTTTACTTTGCCTTCGGTAATAAACAATTCGTATTTCAGTTATCGGGCTCACGAAGGCCAATCACGGATTTTGCCTGTCGGTATATCTTGTTTCAACAGGAGCTGGTCTTCCATTCATTTTGAGACATATTCCTTTATTACTATCCTAAACCATTTTTCTATTATTTGACCGGGGTGTTGCCTGTTTCATATTGCGGACTATTTGTCCCGGCTGGTTGAAAAACAGATATTTTGATGGCCATCTGTTTTCTTTGGAAGATAGATGGACGATATATGTTAAACTAAAATTGATACTATGAAAAATGTTTTGAAAGCATGGATTCGTAAGAATCTGTTGACCGAAGATCCCAGTGATTATTTGGCTTCGGTAGTGGTAAACGGCAGCGTCACGATGCAGGACATTGTCAGGGAGCTGGTCAATGAGGGCATGGAGGTGAAATCCGAAACGGCGGTCGATATTCTCACCCGCTTCAATCGTAAAACGGCCGAACTGGTCACCTCGGGCTACAACGTCAATACCGGATTAGTCTATATGCGGCCGGTGATCAAAGGCGCATTTTATGGAAAAACGTGGGATCCCAATGTTCATTCCGTGTACGTGTCTATCAATCAGGGCGCGGACCTGAGAGAAGCTATCGCCGAAACTTCAGTAGAAATATTGGGAGAACTATCCGATCCGATCGAGATATTAAGCCTGACCGATACTACCACCGGTAAGACCGACGGCTCACTTACCAAAGGCCGCAATGCCGAACTCAAAGGCTCTTTCCTGAAAGTCACCGGCGACAAACCTGAATGTGGCATCACTTTCCGAAATCTGACTACACAAGCAATCACCAAATTGGCCGATGGCGATATCGTACTCAATGAACCTTCGCGCCTGCTCATCTATGTGCCGGCAGAGTTGGCAGCCGGGGAGTATGAGCTGGCTGTAACCACCCAGTACAGTGGAGGCGGCAGGAACCTGACCACAGCCCGTAGTACATCATATGCCACACCCATCATAATTTCCTGATCCCTCGCCCCGGTAAGCAGGTCGCCAGCGCCCAGGCTGCCGGGGCGCTGGCTATGTATTAGCTTGGGGGGAGGCTAAGTGTCTGTTTGGGGGGAGGCTATGTGTCTGCCTGGGTGTAGGCTGTGGGGGAGCCTGGGCGGGATATGACTCCCGGTTCGGGGCAAGAATGACGACGAATCCAGAGAGTATTACCCATCAGGAGGTGATTTGTCAACATGTTATTACAGGATACCACTTTATTTCTAATACACAATTCAAATGAAAAAACTTGCACAATTCTTTTTTCTGTTTTTATTTCATCTAATGAGTTTTACGGCATTGTCTCAGTCGGGGCCAAACAATGAATGGAACAATCACCCGGATATTTTTCAGGTGAACCGCTTGAAAGCTCATGCCACGCTTATTCCTTATGATAATCTTCAGACTTCGCTTAATTGTGATTTGAAGCTTTCGGAAAACTACCTGTCACTCAATGGTAAATGGAAATTCAAGTTGGCGACCCGGCCCGATTTGCGTCCGCTCAATTTTTATTCCCTAAGCTTTAACGACCAATCGTGGGATACGATAAAGGTGCCTGCAACCTGGCAAACGCAAGGCTTCGATTATCCCATTTATACCAATGTAACCTATCCGTGGAGTGGTTACGAGAATATATCGCCGCCGGTAGCTCCTACGGTTTACAATCCCGTCGGATCATATCGCCGCACATTCACTTTGCCTTCGGGCTGGGATAGTAAAAACTGCATCCTGCATTTCGATGGCGTGTATTCGGCTTACTACGTTTGGGTTAACGGTCAATATGTCGGATATAGCGAGAATAGTTTTTCGCCGGGCGAATATGATATATCTAAATTCCTTGTCGCCGGGACAAATACTATTGCCGTACAGGTGTACCGCTGGTGCGATGGCAGCTGGCTCGAAGATCAGGATATGATACGCCTGGGTGGCATTTTCAGGGATGTGTATATCTATAAAACGCCGGATGTACATGTTAACGACTTTTTCTACACGACAAGCCTGGATGCCAATTACCAGAATGCTCAGTTTAACTTCTCAGCCCATGTTGTAGCGAAGAATACAGTTCCTCAGGCCGGTTATAAAGTGCAGGTGCAATTGTATGACAATGCTAACAATCCGGTGCTTGCTTCTCCATTGCTAATGCCGGTAAGTTTTAGCAATGACAGTGCCAATGTTTCATCATCTGTGAGCGTAGCCAATCCGTTGAAATGGTCTGCTGAACAGCCGAATCTTTATACAATGGTGCTTTCCTTAATTGATGGCAACGGCACAACTATTGAAATGGAAAGCGGACATGTCGGATTCAGGCAGTTCGAACTGAAAAACGGGCAGATGCTTATCAATGGGAAACCGATACTCTTCAAAGGGGTAAACCGCCACGAGTCTGATCCGATTCACGCATACGCTGTAGATAAAGACGATATGTTGCGGGATATCCTCATCATGAAGAAGTTCAACATCAATGCAGTCCGCACAAGCCATTATCCAAACAATCCGCTTTGGGTTGACCTTTGTGATAAGTACGGTCTTTACATGATTGACGAAAACAACCTTGAATCGCATGGCGTGAGAGATATTGTGCCGGCAAGTAACCCGGCCTGGACAGCCAACTGTATCGACCGAATCACCAGTCTGGTAGAAAGGGATAAGAACCATCCATGCGTGATTATCTGGTCGCTGGGAAATGAAGCCGGATCCGGCACTAACTTCAAGGCAATGTACGACTGGATTAAAGGACGCGATAAAACGCGGCTTGTACATTACGAAGGCGACAGTCAATATGGCGACATGACCAGTTATATGTATCCATCCATGCAGTCCATTGAAAATTATGGCAAATCGGGGAACACAAAGCCTTTGCTGCTTTGTGAATATGCCCACTCGATGGGGAACAGTACCGGTAACTTGTATCAATTTTATGACTTGTTCGAGAAATACAAAAACCTCCAGGGGGGATTTATCTGGGATTTCGTCGATCAAAGTATTAAAGACAACCAGGGTTACAAGTATGGGGGCGATTGGGGCGATAATCCTAATGACGGTAACTTCTGCGCCAACGGGCTTGTAACCGCCGACCGCACCCCAAAGTCTGGGCTTTACGAGATGAAGAAGGTTTACCAAAATATTAAAATGACTCCGGTGAATCCCCTGGCAGGGAAATTTACGATCAAAAACTGGTTCCTCTTTACCAATATGAACGAATTCGCCGGAAGCTGGCAGTTATTTGCTGACAGCACACTTTTACAAAGCGATAACTTCTCGGATAATGATATGAATCTTGCACCATTGGCAAGTAAAGACTTGACTATCCCGTTTGTGACACCACAACTTCAGGCCGGTGTGAAATACAGGTTGAACATCAGCTTCAAAACTAAAAAGGAATACAACTGGTCTGTAGCGGGGCATGAAGTTGCCAAAGAGCAATTTGATATTCCTTTTGCTACTCCTGCCATCACTGCGACAAGTGATTTTGGAAGCGAAGATCTTCAGGTTCAAACCATAAATGGTATGATGACCATTCAGAATAGTCGTCTGAAAGTTGAGTTAAATAAAAGTACAGGATTAATCAATACTTATACTTACGACTCACGCTTGTTGATTGACAACGGGCCTAAACCTAACTTCTGGCGTGCCCCGATTGATAACGACCGGGGGAATGGTGAACCTAACAGATGTAAGACGTGGAAAGACGCCAGCCAATCCAGAAAACTGGATACTTTGCTTGTTGACGCAACGAATACGAAATTGGTGAAATTATATGCTTACCTGACTGTGCCTACTTTGGTTCCATCCTGCTTAATTATGGAGTACGATATAATGGCTAATGGCGAAATAACAGTGGACGAACGTTTCTATCCCGGTAGCTCTTCTTTACCCGAAATTCCCCTTGTGGGCAATATGATGACCATGCCGGTCGATTTTGATCGGATTACATGGTATGGCCGTGGACCGACCGAAAACTATATCGATAAAAAACTGGCATCATTCATAGGGGTGTACAGCAAAACTGTTGATGAGAATTTCTTCCCTTATATTAAACCACAGGAAACCGGAAATCACATCGAAACCGATTGGGTCAAAATAGCAGACAAAGACGATAACGGGATTTTAATTTCAGGGGATAAGTTTGAATTCAGTGCTTTGCATTATACGCCCGGCGAGATCGAGAGTAAGAAACACCCATTTGAACTGGTAAAGAGCAACAACACGATTCTTCACATTAATGCAAAACAAATGGGAGTTGGTGGTGATGATAGTTGGGGGGCTAAACCACATCCAGAATTTATGTTGCAACCCGAATGCAATTATCGTTATTCATACCGCATTGCTCCTGTGAAAAAAGGTGTCAATGAAATGGCGATGAGTAAAAAACAATACATTTCCACTACAACTTCTGTAATACCTGATATTAAAGGACTGACTGAAACCGAGGCAAAACAACTACTGAAAGAAAAAGGGTTTACGCCCGGCAAACAGACCTATGCATTAGGTACCTATGACAAAAACCTGATCATGGTACAAGTCCCTGAAGCAGGCGAAAGTCTGCCGCAAGGCTCCATTATTAACTATACGATCAGTTTAGGCAAAAATGTTGCACTCAACAAACCGGCGACCAGCAGCAGTGAGGAGAGCGGCAACAATACTTCAAAAGGAAACGATGGCAGTTATGCTACCCGTTGGTGCGCTTCAGGCAATAGTGCCAATCAATGGTGGAAAGTCGATTTGGGTGATCAATACGATCTTTCGTATTATAATATCTCCTGGGAAATGGCTGCGACTTACAAGTATTTCATCGAAGTGTCAAGCGACAATGTCAACTGGACAAAGGTTGTAGATAAAACCGGCAATTCCTCGACAGACCAATTGCAGGGTGGTGACTTGATTGCAAAATCGGTTCGTTATGTTCGTCTGACTGTTACCCAAAATCCATCGTGGTATTGGACAAGTTTTTATGAAATAGAAATATTCGGGGCAAAATCATCCGTAAACAGTGTTCGGGAGGTTAGTGCAGATAACAACTTCATGTTGACCATTTCTCCAAATCCGGTAGTAAATAATGCAACGATTCGTTATGTGCTTGCACAACCCACACAGGTGCAAATTGATATAACTAATTTGTCCGGTACTAAAGTCCGGGAATTGGGAAAATGCTTTCAATCCGAGGGTCTTCATCAATTGCAAGTAAATAGTGATTTGACCCCCGGGGTTTATTTTTTACGTTTCAGGACTGAAAATGCAGTGGAAGTGAAGAAGTTTATTGTTCAATAAAGACAAATGGTATTTGTTTTTTGTCGAAAGGATGATTTCCTTCATTCCGGTTATGAAACCGTAGAAAGGTAATGTATAGGCAAGGTGAATAACATATTCGCCTTGCCTTTATTTTTGGAAGCAATATCCAGCGGAGCTGATATGTAATTCCAACTGCAAATAAATAGGTCGAATCTTTTTGAAGCTATTCGAATATGTTTTATAGAGATAGTTTGTTGTCGGTTTGAGATTATTCCATTGGTCATTACCGTCGATTCCTGGTACTGTTTTATGGCACGTTATGCAATTTCGCTCCGGGGATTGCGTTTGTTTATTATCTAAAATTAGAGATTAAGTGTCTGTAATAATAAATGAAACTATACGGTTAAGCTTTACTTTGTCTTCGGTTACAAAGCTTCAGATTTGTGATTGCTGTATAATATTAAGAAGCTAACATGTAATTCGTATTTCATTTATCGGACTCACGAAGACAAGTCATGGATGTTGCCTGTCGATATTTATAATTTGAACAGTAACTGGTCTTCCGCTCATTTTGAGTCATATCTCTTCATTACTATCCTAAACCATTTTTTTTATTTGACCGGGGTGTTACCTGTTTTGTATTTCAGTCCAATCTCCCCGGCTGGTTAAAAGCAGATATTTCTATGTCATCTGTTTCCCTGGGGAGAAAGATGGCCGATATATTAAACTAAAAATGATACTATGCAAAAACTAAAATTATTCCTCGTCGTCTTTTTATTGGCCACATCAATAAATGCCAAAGAGATCATCAAAAATCCGCCCTTCATTGCCAGAAACAATGACAATATCAAGGTAACGCAGGTAGAACTTAACGATACTGCGACTATTCTCTCTATCCGAATGAAGAATTATCCAAAGTTAAATGCACGCATTGACAAAGATAATTGCATTCGCCCTTCTGACGGGGGAACTCCATTACACTATAAATCAAACATCAACTATCAGGTCGATATGGCAAAAGGAGAATTCTGGATCATGCCGGATTCAGGGGCCGTACACTTCTCTATTGTATATCCCAAACTTGACCCTTCTGTTGAACGCATCGATTTCAGTGAATCGGAAGAACACAAGGAGGGATATTGGGAAATATACGGCATCCAGGTGAGACCTCATGTCTGGAAATCAAAGCTTCCGGAGAGTCTCCAGGGCTGTTGGCGGAAAGCAGACGGCAGCAACATCTGGGCTATCGGCCTCTTTGAGAATCTGGCTTTTTATGATAATAAGCCCTGGCAATATAGCACTATCCGGGAAGAAGGATTAAAGACGTTTATCAGTCTGAAAAACGAATCTGAGACCAAACAACTAACCATCCGGCTGATAAACAAAAAAAGTATCGGAATCTCAGAAGCAAACAAGAAAGAGACGTTGTGCGTTACCCAACCAACTTCGCTGCAACTATTCGATAAAAACAATGACAAGCCCTTCACGACGTTGTTTCACCGCAATGATTCTGCAACTTATGGCGGATATATCAAAGGATATGCGACCAATATGCCTCACGAAGCAAGTGTAGTTTACAAAAATATGGTCAGTGGAAACCCGGAATATTATCCCGTCAAGATAAATGCTGACGGAACCTTCAAAAGCCGCATCCCGGTATATTATCCTTCCAATATGATTTTTAGCTTTCTCGGAAAGAATATTGATGTATTCCTCGAACCGGGAAAATCGGTATATCAAATGATTGATCTGGCCAATGACGACTATTCCTATTTCATGGGAAGCGGTGCCTGGCTTAATGCTGAAATCGCGCACTCGGGCATCAAAGAATATGAATACTCCGATGCCCTGGGAGCAATGTTTCCCAATGTGTTGCTCCAACAATTTGCCGATACGGTGAAGAGTATTTATGAGCAAGACAAAATACGCCTGGCCAATTATCAAAAGCAAAACCCATTAAGCAAAAAAGCAACCCGGATCTTGAAAAACCGTATCGAGATGAAACAGGCCATCGCTTTATTGGATTACAACCTCTATGCAAAGAACAACTACGGATACCGGCAATTCACATCCGGTAGCGACATGAATGCGTCGCCTTTCAAAAACCAGACATTTACGGAAAGTATTTACAACACTATTGGAAAAGCCTTTAAAGATTCATTTGCAATTAGCAGCAACCAGAGTATGGAGACTCTCACTAAGCTTTTAAGAAATATGCCGGCGGGGAGTTTAAATGATCAGCAGAAAGTAATGGCTTTATTCCAAAATGCTCTTGCTTATATCAAAAAGAAAAACCAGCTTTCTGCCAATGAATTGATCGTGGACAGCCTGTTCAATGAACAGCTTAAGGGTAATAAACTTCCTGAAGATACCATTTTCAAAGGTATTAATATCAAGAAATCAATCCCCGAGTTCCTGAATAAATATCAAACCGATTTGTCCGAGTCATTAAAAACACAAACACTGAACAATACGAATGAAAGCATCCTCAAGGTGATTGGAAAAGACAACATTGTCGCTACCCTGCTTAAGGTCAACTTCTATTTGATGCCCTTTTCTAATTATGAGTTTCTGAATGAACAATCCAAACAAGAGGTTTACAAGAATATTCCTAATCAAGTACTCGCCAGCTATGTGATTGATAAAAATAATGAGCTACAAAAACAAAGCCTGCTCAAACGCCAGAGCAACATCTATCACCTCAATGCCACTCCCGAAACAGATAACGAGAAACTGCTGGATGCAATCATTGGAAAATATAAGGGTAAAGTGATCTACATCGACTTTTGGGCAACATGGTGCGGCCCCTGTGGCAATGCCATTAAAAGAATTGCGCCACTCAAGGAGGAGATGAAAAAAGACAATGTAGTATTCTTATATCTGACCGGCGAGTCGTCGCCCAAGAAAGTATGGGAAAACACGATTCCTGATATTCGTGGCGAACACTACCGACTAAGCAATTCGCAGTGGGAATATATCTGCAAACACTTTGAGATAAACACAATTCCTCATTACATGGTGGTTGACAAATCCGGCAAAATCATTGATCCGAATAGTCCGATTGAAAAAAGTAACGGCGAGCTGAAAGAAATGCTATTGAAGCTCTCAGCTCAATGATGGGATTTTTATTGCTCATATAAGCACCTTTAAGCAAATACACAAATAAATGAAGAAACACATCCTCCTCGTCCTGCTGCTGACCCTGCTCGGTCAGGCAGGAATTGCGCAAAACCGCGTAATCAAATCACCTAGGGTAGAAGCGGCAACGCATACCAACGTAATCATTGACCGGATTGCACTTAGTGACACGGCCACAGTACTTGATTTCACCGTCAGCAACTATCCCGGACAATGGATCATATTCGCTAAAAAGAATTATCTCATCAACTCCGACGGAGGTAATAAAATCTACTGCAAATACGCGATCGGGTATAATGGTCAGTTAGGTGATAAATGGTATATGCCCGAATCCGGTAAAGTCCATTTCTCTTTGGTATATCCTCCGATTGACAAGAAACTATCTAAAATTGATTTTATTGAAGGAGACAACATTGACGGCGCGTTTAAGATATTCGGCGTTGAGATCAATCCCTCAAAAAGAAAGGCTCTTCTGCCCGAAGCATTGGAAGGCAACTGGCTCAAAACGGATGGAAGTAATGAGTGGACATTGGGTATGTATGAAAAGGCCATTGTTTATCAAAACAAACTATGGGATAAGTTCTATCTCAAAAAGGAAGGAGGAGTCTATGTATTACATATCGGTGCAGAAAAGCAATCCCACAGGCTATATATTAAAGCGCTGGCGAATGGTGATATAAAAGTCGGGAAAGATATGAATAAACTGGAAGTGCTAAGTAAATGTAAAACAGAAAACAAAGCCTTCAAATATCAAAATAACGCCGGATATACTTCGTCATTTTTTCACCGGGATAGTGCTATTGTAAAAGGTTTTGTTTATGGCTATCACCCCAAAATAAGTAAAACCGGAATGGCTTATGTGAATGATATTTTCACCGGTAAGCAAAAGGCTCTACTAATTCCCATACAGGAGAATGGTAGCTTTGAAATCAAAGTACCACTCGTCTACCCACAAAATATATACCTCAGTATATGCAACTATCACAACCAACTTTATCTGGAGCCCGGAAAGGATATGACTGTGTTTATCAATCTTAAGTATCCGAATCGGGAGGTACAGGCTAATGCAATCGCATTGCCTCAATCAGCATACATGGGTTCTCTCTGGAAGGAAAATGAAGATATAGATAACACATACAAGTTTTCATATATTGATGGACAGGCATTGCGAAATAAGATAAAGGATATGAGCGCCTTAGAATTTAAGGAATTCTGTCTCGATGCAATGCGAGCAAAGCAGGCTCAATTTAAAGAATACATGACCAACCATCCGGTTTGCCTAAAAGCTCAAAAAATGCGGGAGATGGATATTGTAATCCACACTTGGTCTGAGATCCTTTCCTTTGAAATGTATAAAGAAGATCAAATGACCGGTAACAATGATCGGGCAACCACTGTTTATCGGGAAAAATACACTCCTGATTATTTCTCATTTATAAAGCCTGAATTATTGAATAATCCGCAGGCTGTTGTTTGTCAATTCTTTGAATTAGTAATCAATCGGGTAAAGATGGCCCGATGTATCCAGCCGGATTTTATAGAAACGCATCATGCAATTGCCGATTCATTATTAGCAGATCAATCTGTCCCGGATAATGTAAGGACATTACTCGAAAAGATAAAAAGATGCCAAAACGAAGAAGCATTAACCAATACACTTAGTGCCGACTCGGCTTTATGGTCCTCTTTTACAAACAATACTTTTCGGGATAAAATACAAAGTATTTCAGGTAATTACTATAATCAGACAAGAGATAAGAATTATGCGAAGTTTTTTGGGTTAACAAACGGTTTTGCGATGGACTTGTTTCGTGCTCAGGAATATTGTAACCGAATGGATGCATATTTTATAGGATTGAATGAAAATAGCTTATCTGAACTTGAAGCCAACCTTTCTACTCCATTTATTAAAGAACACGTCCGGTTTCTAACCAAAGAGAAGAAAGCCGAGATTTCCAGAATGAAGGAATCAAATAAATCAAAAACGGAATATACGATCAATAAGATTCCACAGGTTAATCCGGATAAAGTATTTGATACAATTATACAGAAATACAAGGGGAAAACGATTTTCATTGACTTTTGGGCAACTTGGTGCAGCCCATGCCGTGCCGGGATCAAAAAAATGAAACCTATGAAGGAAGAACTCAAAGACAAAAATGTGGTATTCGTTTATATAACAGATGAAAGTTCTCCATTAGACACCTGGAATCTATTGATACCGGATATTAAAGGGGAGCACTATCGCCTGACCAAGGATGAGTGGAACTGCCTGAAAGCAAAATTCAATATCACAGGTATTCCTCATTATACATTGGTGGACAAAAAAGGAGATGTATTAAAAGACGGAATCTACTTTAATAGTGAAATAAATGAGTTTAAGAAAATGATAGAAGATGCTCTGAATTAAATCCTGAGTTTTTACTTAGCTCACAGAATAAATCCATAATAACACAAATAAATGAAGAAACACATCCTCCTCATCCTGCTACTGGCCCTGTTCGGTCAGGCAGGAATTGCGCAAACCCGCGTAATCAAATCTCCCAAGGTAGAAGCGGCAACGCATACCAACGTAATCATTGACCGGATTGCACTTAGTGACACGGCCACAGTACTTGATTTCACAGTCAGCAACCATCCCGGACAATGGATCATATTCGCAAAAAAGAATTACCTCATCAACTCCGACGGAGGTAATAAAATCTACTGCAGATACGCGATCGGATATAATGGTCAGTTAGGTGATAAATGGTATATGCCCGAATCCGGTAAAGTCCATTTCTCATTGGTATATCCTCCGATTGACAAGAAACTATCTAAAATTGATTTTATTGAAGGAGACAACATTGACGGCGCGTTTAAGATATTCGGCGTTGAGATCAATCCTTCAAAAAGAAAGGCTATTTTGCCCGAAGCATTGGAAGGCAACTGGCTCAAAACGGATGGAAGTAATGATTGGACATTGGGTGTTTATGACAAACTGGCGATTTACAAAAATGACTTCTGGCAATATCAGTCGGTGACAAAACAGGGCAAATCAACCACCCTGACCCTCAAAAAAGGGAAACGGGTCGTAACCTTAACTCTCCTTCCGGTGTCCGACGATAAGCTGATGATAGCTGAAGGCAAAAGCCCAATGCAAACTTATAGCCGAAAGAAAACATTCCGCGCTGACTACAATTCCAGGGGAGAACAGGCTTTTACCTCTTTGCCTTTTGGCCGAAAAGAAACTATTCTACGGGGGTACTTGAAAGGCTACTCACCTAAGCTCGGATTCAAGACCGATTTGATATATGTGCAAAACGATCTGACAAGAGAGGATTTCCCGGCACTGCTGACGTTTCAGCCAGACGGACACTTTGAGGCTAAGTTTGACCTGATACAACCGACCATGCTTACATTTCGGATCGGTAATGAGTTGTGCACTGTGTACATGGAGCCCGGTGATAAAACGATGCTTTATCTAAGCTTAGGCACGAATAAAGAAGAAAGCCCGAGACAGTTCATGGGAAGTCATGCATTGGAGAATAATGACCTATATGCTATGGGGAATATTGGCGAACGCAATTATATGACTTATCAAAAAGAAAAAGAGCTATCACCGGTTGCTTTTAAGGCAAACCGGTTAAAAGAGAGGCAAGCCGACATAAACGATTTGAACGTTTATTTGCAACAAAAACAGCTAACGCCGTTACAATACAATCAGCTTTCCCCGAAAGCTTTACAGATCAAGAGACTGCACATTGACACAAAATGTTATGGATCTATCCTGGATTATCTGATGAATCTGGAATATAAAGCAAAAGATGATTCTACGAAGCAAGTTTTGCGAGATATTTCCTATTATGATTTCTTAAAAGACCTTTTTGCCAACCAGTCTCTTCTGCCTGTAACGTATGATTTTAGTTCTTTAATCAACCGACTGGAATATTCTCCTGTCATAACCCCTGCTGATTTTGTCGGAATGGAGCTGGAACACAAAGAACTCGCTGGTATTATGAAGTGGAAAGTCATAGACAAGAATTATGTAGCAGGCGTCGATAGCTTTCCAGCACTGCTGTCTGTTCTTGAAAAAATGAATATTACCCCTACGCCGGCAGAACACGAGCTATTCGCTTCAGTTGGAACCTTTGGACAGGACACCTCAAAATGGAATAGTTTCATTAAAGCAAAAGAAATCTTTTCGAGCCGACATCGGACATTGATTAATATCCTCAACAAAATTCACACCTGTGATATTCAAAAAGCAATCCTGCGTCAGAAGCTGGGTGTTGAACCGGGGTTAATCTATGAAATCATTATGCTCAGGGCAATGTGTACGGAGTTTAAAACACAACCGTTTAGCCCGTCACAATTAGATTTACTGAAACCCCTATTTAAGACTCCATTCCTGCAAAGCGAATTAGTGCGCTTCAATAATGAAAAAATCGCCTTGCAAAATGAAAAAACATTACAACCGAAAGCACCGACAACCTCTGGCGAAAGTATTCTTCATAAATTGATTGACAAATACAAAGGAGACGTACTGGCGATCGACTTCTGGTCAACCGGCTGCGGACCTTGTCGCTCAGGGATGACCGAGCGCAAGGATATGCCCGATGAATATAAGGACAAGAAGGTGAAGTTCATCTATATCACCGATGAAGAAGCCTCGCCGTTAGAGCCATACAATAACTTTATCAAAGACATCAAAGGGGAGCATCTACGGATTACCCGCGATGAATGGAACCAACTGGCAGTTCAGTACAAAATCAACGGCATTCCTCATTTTATGATTGTCAATAAGAACGGGGCCGTGATCGAGAATAACACACAACATTACTGGGGTACGGGGCTGAAAAATAGACTGGATAACCTTGTGACGGAATAAAATTCACTTCACTCAGTCACTTTAGATAGGGTGTGTAGGAAAAGGCAATAGATGGCGGGGCAATTTGTCCCGCCATCGGTACTTCTGATTTTGAGGGTAGATCAGTAAATGCAGCGGTTATGATTGCGACTATCATCGCCTATAATTCCTTTTATCGCCCAAGGTGACACTTAGCCTCTGCCCAAACACCTTGGGTGCAGGCTATGTGTCATCTTGGGCACAGGCTATGTGTGAGGCTGGGCGCTGGGCAAAAGGATCAATTGTTTTCATACTGTGAAGGCAGAGCTTTACGCTGATAGGCCAAGTGCGTTTTTATTATGTTTGTCAGTGAGATTACTGACAGGATAAAGGGAATTATTGGGAGGTAAGTGGTATGCCAAGTGTGAAAAATAAGCAAGTTAACTCTGTAATATAAAAAGATGAATTTGCCCAGCTCCATCGCTTTGGGGGATTGGCAAAGTATGAACCTGTTTCTATACAGGCAACTTAATGATCAATGGAATAGTAATATAAATAATTTAATAAGATGAATAAGATTCTCATTTTGGTGATATTGGTAATTGTTACAATCAACTGTTTTGGACAGAGCTACTATGAAAAGGGGTACTTTATAGATAATAAGAATATTAGAACTGATTGTTTAATCAAAAATAGCGATTGGCTGAGAAATCCGACGCAGTTTAAATATAAGTTATCGGAAAACGGAGAGATACAGGAAGCCGATATTAAATACGTTAAAGAGTTCGGTATCGCCAATTATTACAAATACATCAGAGCAAATGTGAATGTGGACATATCTCCTTCTGAATTAAAAAATATTTCTACTGATAAAAATCCGGTATGGCAAAACAAACAACTTTTCCTGAAAGTGCTTGTCGAGGGAGAGGCCTCCCTGTATTACTATTTTGGTAGTAAGATTGATGATAGATTCTTTTATTCATGCAAAGATTCTGTGATCAAACAATTGATCTATAAGGAATATTTGTATGATACTGACCATACAGCCTATAATGATTCTTTCCGGATTCAACTTAAGAAAGATGTTCATTGTTCTTTTGATTCAGATATTGAACTCGCGAACATGACCTATACTAAGAGTGATCTTGCGAAATATTTTATAGACTATAACACCTGTATTGACCCAACATACAAAGTTCCCGAAAGAAAGCGTAGCAAAGGGGAATTCAGCCTTGCACTTGCTGCCGGACTTGCATATTCTTCCCTGTCTGTTTCAAATGACGATAGAACCTATGTTAATACAGATTTTGGTGGAAAATTCATTAGCACTTATTCTTTGGAATTGGAATACATATTGCCATTTAATAATGGCAAATGGGGTGTTGTATTGAGCCCAGCTTATCAATCATCTTTTCATAATGAAAAACAAGATGGATTTAAAAGTACAACAATTAATTTTGAATCAGTTGATTTGGCTTTAGGTATTAAGAATTATCTCTTTCAAAACTATAATACAAAATTTTTCGTTGATTGTTCTGTGAATTCTTTGCTGAATTATTGTATTGATTCAAAGGTTGGATACAAAGTGAATACCTCTAAAGATTTTTCATACTTATATATGACAGAAGCTTATAACCCCAATTTTATCCTAGGGGCTGGTCTTGAATACAAAAATTTATTTGTATCATTGAAGTATTACACACCTCAAAATATACTAACACGATACTTTTCATGGGATTCAAGATATGATAAGATATCGTTTAATATTGGGTACAAAATACTAAGGATAAAAGGAGGGAAAAACAGAAAAGATTAAACACAACCAAATATTCTGTTCCCTTTGTTTGTTGTACATAGGTAAAGTGTTGGATTGACACAGAAAAGATACATATCGTTTGTTGAATGATATGTATCTTTTTTTATAGGATTTATCTCATTGTTGAGCAGAGATAAACCTGTGAGTTTTGTGGCTGGATTTATATGTGTTGTGTGTAGAGTGAAATGTTCAAAATTGCAAATGTAGTATCTTATAATATAAGTTTAAGAAACTAATTTCCTCTTATTTTACGGTTGAAACAAGTTGTATTTGAAATGTGGAATATCTCTTGTCCAAGATCATTTTAAAGCTAACAAATCTACAGCCAATATCTAATGTTGATTTAATAAAGTCATATCGGATTTGACGGTTTGAAAGAATTGAGCTTTACTTCTATGGATAGAAATGAGAAAGACTACGGTGTTTTAATTCTGAAAAGATCAACGTATGAGAACTTATCTAAAGGAATGGATACGGGAAAATTTATTTGCCGAGGATCCGGAAGAATATTTAGCTTCGATATTAAAAAATGGTAGTCCTGAACTTCATGATATCGTCAAAGATTTGTCAAGCGAAAGGATGAATTCAGAAAGCAAAATATTTAGTCATAGTATTGAACAGTCTGATAATACTGTTGAAATGCCGGATGAACAACCTCCGGGTCAAAAGGAAGAGCCAAAGTAAGAGATATCATAACCTCAAACTAACCACGGAAAACAATAGTCTATTATGACAGAAAAAGTAAAACTGCCAATCAGGGGGGGGGCAATTGTAATTCTCATTTTCGTTACATTAAATTTATTAGGGCAAGCCAAGACGGTTATTACTAAAGACGATCAATTCAGGACAGAGAAACAGGCGTTGATCGATACATTGAATAATCGGATCAACGTCGATTGTCCTTTTGTCATAGGAAGATATCATCCCCCGGTTAACGATACTGTAAATCATCCCTATTTCAATAGCTACAAGTGGATAAACGGATCACTCTTTTGCGATGGTAGATTTTATAACGTTGAGAATCTGAAATACGATATTGAAACCGATCATCTGATCCATCTTAAATTAACTTCACTGATGCTTGATTGCATTGCCCTGGATGAAAATTTTATTTCAGAATTCCGATTGGCTAACCAGACCTTTCGGTATTATTCTGGTTTGAGAGACAAAAAGGGAGGGAAAGTTAAAGATGGATATTATGAAGTAGTGTTCGATGGAAAGCTTAAATTTTTGGTCCGATCGGAGAAATCATTGTCGATAAAAGAGGGAGCCAATTATTTAGTTTACAGTACATGGGTGAGAATGTATTTATTAAAGGAGAATAAGATGATATCCATAAATAGTTTGAGCGGCTTATTAAAACAGCTGAATAGAGAAAGTCGGGATTCGGTGAAAAAGTTTATCCGGAATAATCTACTTAAACTTAATAGTTCAAATTATACTTCAGCTTCCACTGTTTTACATTTCTACGAAAACCGACAAGGGCTATGAAACGGTTAATCTTCCAATTTTTGAGTTTATTGCCATTGTTAGTATGTGCTCAGCTCCCTGCTACTGCGATTCACATTGAATCAAAGGTTGATTCTGTTCCATTTATTGATTTTGTGAAAAAGATAGAACGAGACCATGTGATTAAATTCTATTTTGATCCTGCTTGGTTAGATTCCGTCAGAGTCAGGCAATCAGCCAAGTCAGCTACGATCGGTCAGATTTTGGATGATTCATTCCAAGGACTGTCATTAAATTACTTTGTTGATGGCCCAAACATCATTATTACCCGGAATTATAAGATTGTAAGTTCGCTTCCTCTGAATTTCTTTTATTTCAGCCAAGCAGCTAAAACCGCTATACCTGAGGAAATTAACGAAACCTACGCATTTCTGAAAAATCCGGTAGAGCCGGTGGTTGACTCAAAGAGTAAAGTAATAACCATCGGTAAACCAACTCAAAGCACAAAAAGTAAGAATTGTATCGTATCCGGGGTTGTCAAAGGAGCAGAGGATGGGATACCCATCATCGGAGCGACAGTTTATTCCGCGACGACTGGAAAGGCAGCCGCCACAGATGCCTCAGGGTACTTCATCTTATCCTTGCCCAAAGGTAATCAGGAATTACAGTTCAAATATATGGGGCGGGAGGACCTTTCAGTCCCGATATTTATATATAGTGACGGGGCAATGACTGTGAAGATGAAAGAAAAAGCGGTTTTTATCAATGAAGTAGTAATTCGTTCTGAAAAAGAAAACATCCTCAAAAACCTCAATATCGGAGTTCAGCAACTGAATATTGATGAAGTAAAACAATTACCAACGATACTGGGCGAGGCCGATATTGTCAAAACAGCGCTTTTGCTGCCGGGCGTGCAGACGGTCGGTGAAGGGGCATCTGGATTTAACGTGAGAGGGGGTAGCGCTGACCAGAATCTGATGTTATTTGATGAAATGCCCATTTTTAATACCTCACATTTGTTCGGTTTCTTCTCCGTGTTTAATCCGGAGACGGTAAAAGATTTCAAACTCTATAAAAGTGGAATTCCTGCAAATTTTGGAGGAAGGGTATCTTCTGTATTTGATGTTACAGCCCAAACGGGTAATCTGAAAAAGTGTGTTTTGAGTGGTGGTATCAGTCCCGTTACCGGGAAGTTGACGCTTGAAGGTCCGCTGATTAAAGATAAACTGTCATTTATAATCGGAGGAAGAAGTACTTATTCCGACTGGATTCTGAAAAAAATAGACGGGGAAAAGTTTCATCATACAAAAGCCGGTTTTTATGATTTATCCGGAAAAGTAACTTATGAGATTGACCGAAACAATTCGTTGAGTATAACGGCATATCAGTCCGATGACAATTTTAAATTGAATTCGGATACCGCTTATCATTACCAAAACCAATGTGCCCGGTTGTATTTCAAGCATTTTTTCAACCCCAAAACATATTCCCAAATCTCAGCAATATATTCCAATTATCAATATAATATTACAAGTGACGAAGTTCCAGAGATATCCTTCAGGCTTAAATATAACATTGAATACAAATCAGTAAAGGCAAATGTATTCTATATCCCAAATACGAAGCATTCATTTAATTCAGGAGCAGAAGCGATCAGATATGACATGACGCCGGGTAATTTTACGCCACTCAGTTCACTGTCTGATATCAAAGAGCTTTGTTTGCCGAAAGAGAGAGGAGTGGAAACGGGGTTGTTCCTTAATGATGAATACACGGTTAATAGTAAATTGACGGTGTCTGCCGGAGTGAGATATGCACTCTTCTTTGTGCTTGGGCCTTACAAAAAGTATAATTATAATCCGGCTGTTCCCCGAAGCGTAGATAGCCGGATGGACTCAACGCTCTATTCATCCAACCAGATCGTAAAAACATATGGTGGCCCAGAGGTTAGATTGTCAGCACGATATAGTCTGGGGGCTAATAATTCGCTGAAATTAAGTTATAGCCGTATGCACCAGTTTATTCATATGCTTACCAATTCATCGGCCATCTCGCCAACCGATGTCTGGAAGATCAGTGATGCCCAGATCAAACCTTTAATCGGGGATCAATTGGCAGTCGGCTATTATCATAATCTTCTGGGAGGAGAGCTGGAAACCTCTATAGAGGCCTATTATAAGAAAACCAGGAACAGCCTTGACTACAAAAGCGGGGCAGAACTTTTACTCAATCCTAATCTGGAGGTTGATCTGCTTTCGGGAGTCGGTAGGGCTTATGGCGTCGAGTTATTGCTTCAAAAAAAGCGGGGTAGGCTGAACGGATGGGTGTCCTATACCTATTCCAGAACAGAGCTTAAGGTAGATGGAAAGTTTTCCGAAGAAAAAATTAATAAAGGGAACTACTATCCTGCCGATTACGACAAACCCCATAATCTGAATCTGGCTGTAAATTACAGGTATTCAAGAAGACTGAACTTATCAAATACCTTTTGCTACAGTACAGGTCGGCCAATCACTTATCCGGTAGCCAAATATACCTTCAGGGAGCGACAACTCATTTATTATACCAATCGCAATGAATACAGGATTCCCAATTATTTAAGATGGGATATTTCCGCAACTATCTATGAAAGTCTTAATTCTAAGAAGCTGGCCCATGGCTCGTTTTCCATTGGAGTATATAATCTATTGGGGGCAAACAACGTTTACTCGGTTTTTTTCAAATCTACAAGCAGGGGTGTCAAAGGCTATCAAATGTCCGTATTTGCACAGCCAATTCCTAATATTACGTACAATTTTAAATTCTAAAAGCCATTATAATGAAGCTCTTTCCAAATTTAATATACTTCGCATTGATTCCGTTTGTGGTTTCATGTGTGTCACCCTATACACCGGATATTTCAAAGTATGAAAATCTATTAGTGATTGACGGGGAGTTAACCAACCTGCCAGGGCCGTATGAAGTCAAACTGTCACGAAGCTTCAAGTTTCATGAGAAGACAGCTGATCCTGTAACCGGGGCGGAAGTGAAGATAGTTGATAAATCGGGCAGCGAAGTGGAACTTCGGGAGACCATTGACGGCATATACAGCACGGTGGATACTACATTCCGGGGAGTTGTAGGTCATAGTTACAAGTTGCAGATTAAGGCGGGAGACAATCTCTATGAGTCGGAATATGAAACCATTAAGGATCCAGTTCCTATTGATCAGGTTTATTGGGAATACAACGTTCCCGAAAATCAAAGAGGGGGGATTCAATTATTGTTGGATACACATGATCCCACTAACAGTTCCCGCTACTACGCATGGAAATATGATGAAACATGGAAATTCATAGTTCCTATAGATCTTGTAGCTCATCCGGATTGGAAAGTTTGTTATGCTCAGTCCCATAGTACCAATTTTAATATTGCGACCTCTGCCCGTCGTTACAATGACATCATTGAACGGCAACCGCTTTGCTTTTTCGGAGAAAATACCAACCGGCTTTTTATTCGCTACACAACATTAGTCCGGCAATATGTTTTATCGGAACCAACCTATAAATTCTTTAAAGATGTGATCACGGTCAACCAAAACCAGGGTACTCTGTTTGATCCTATTCCAAGCGCAACAGTGGGGAATTTAAGATGTATAACTCATGGTGATATCCCTGTGTTGGGCTATTTTCTTGTCGCAGGGGCTACCGAGAAAAGAATATTTATCGATCGAAAAGATTTACCTGAAAAGTATCGACCGACCGATGGCTTTGAAGATTGTGGATCCCAGATTGTATTAGTTCCAATCAAACTTCAGGATGTACGGCTGAACCCAGTAGTTGACTCTCTGATGAAGCGTGGATATGAGGAATATGAACGTTTTTTGGTAGTTAATCCCCCGGATACTTTTCATCAATTAAATATGGCAAAAGCCCCTTGCTTTAATTGTCTGCTCAATGGTGTCAATGTGGTACCGGAATATTGGAGAGAATACCCCCATAAATAGATGAAAACCATGAATAAAACCGGAAGATATATATTCGTTTTTTTGATGCTGGTATTTGGCTTTAATTTGAGAAGCCAAATTAGCGATTTGAAAATAAGAACCACACACCGGGAGTGTAAAGTACAGGAGAGGGCATTACTTATACTTGATCAGGATTTTTATTTAGTAGGAGAGCCGATCAACCTTTTTGCATTGACCTACGATGCTGCTTTGCAAATACCGATTGACTTAAGCTCCGTCCTCTATGTCGAGTTGTATAACCAGGACAATCGGGTCGTCAGCGCTAAGAAGTATCAGCTTAAGCGAGGCGAAATGGTCAACCGGCTAACCATACCCAAAGATCTTCAAACTGGCTATTACTATATCAGGGCATATACCAACTACATGAAAAACTTTGGGGCGGAAGCCTTTTCTACCCAAAGAATCAGGATTGTTAATCCGTTTCGTATAGGCACTCCATGGCTTGATGATGAACTCCAACCGGATACTTATCCAAAGGGTATGGGTGCAAACACAGGGGTATCGTCCCTGAACCAGCCGGCCGGAGTAAATGGTAGTGCTGTAAAAAACGACGAAAAACAAATCATTCCCGTACATGCTGATTATATTAAACCAGATTCTGGATTGAATATATCAGCTCATTTTGAAAGGAAGTCCGTTCATCCGGGAGATTCCATTGCTCTTCACATTACCTCTGCAGTAAACGACAGTATCCAGTTTCTGATAGCAATAAATGTAGCTGTTCCAGTCAGAGCCCAATCCCTCCAGGGACGTATTGTCAAGGCAATGGCATTGGATCGTGAACAGGTTGTTAATGGAAAAGTCTGGGCAAAGGGCGATACAGGTCTTGTTAATAAGCAAATGTTACACCTTCCTACCCTTACCCCAATTCCCATCGTCAATCATGAAATTCGTTATTTGCCAGAGATTGGGTGCGATATTGTGACGGGGTGCATATCTGGGAAGAACTCTCGGGATGAGATAGCCAACAAGAGCGTTTATTTGTCATTTGTAGATTCAGTGAGCTGGGTGAATCGTTGTCAAACAGATAACTCAGGTCAGTTTGTTTGCAAACTGCCTCTTTCTTATCAGGGGAATGATTTAGTGATCAATGTCATTGATACTACTGTAAACTATGTTGTGAAAATTGACGATGAGTTTTATCCAGACTTTCTGAAAGTTGAAAAAGAGTACTATTATCCTGATTCTACATTGAAAGAGAATATTGAGACCAGAATGGTCAATCTTCAGATAAATGATGCCTTCTCAGCCGGCTTAAAGAGAGTTCCACAGACACGACCAAATGTGAGATTCTACGGATTTCCTGAAAATGAGTACATCTTCAGGAAATATGTGGATTTACCTAATCTAAGTGAATTTGTATTTGAATTAGTACCTGAAGTCAAAGCAGTTAAGGTTGGTAATCATGTGAGTTTTAGAGTTCATAACATAGAAAGTGCAGAAGACGGGGAGCCATTGGTACTATTTGACGGTGTACCATTTCCTTCTGATTGTAACTTGGGAAATATTCCCTGTAAGAAGGTCGAATCTCTCTGTGTTGTGACCAGTAAGTTTTTCTGGGGGGCAAATGCATACGATGGCATTATAGACATTACTTCAACAGAAAAAAGGCTGAATTTGGTAGAAGCGCCCAATAACTCTGCAAGGGTTTCATTTGACCCGGTAATTACTAGGAGGGGGGGGGGATCGTATTCTTCTGCTGTGCCTCAGTATTTAACTGACATTTATTTCGATAAGGTCTGTTCATTTGCTGGTGTAGCTGATTTAAAGATCCGACTACCTCAGAATCAGGGTAATTGCACTTTACAGATTTATGGTTATACGAAAGATGGAAGGTGGGGTATGGTAACTTTACCCAATGCGGTATCAATCACCCGTTCACCGGTTCAACTATAATAAACGAATGTGCTCATGTAAAGCAAGAGAATAAAAGTCACATAACTTATTTGTTGTACGAAAACAAAGAGCAGTATCATTTGCGATGATGATACTGCTCTTTTAGTGAAACGATACAGCTCTTTTTATCAATTGACAGGTGTTGTTTTTTACCCGAAGTTGACTTTTAAAAGGTATTATTTCGTGTTATCAGTTACCATAACTTTTTTGTTGCCGATCAGGTATAAACCTTTGGTAAGACCACGTATAGCCTCTTTTTCAAGTACTTTAGAACGGATACGTACTCCCAATAGAGTATATACATCAACCAGTTTGTTTTCATTGTTATTAAGCAAATCTATACCTGTTGTTGTTCTAGTATAGTCTTCATTATTCGTAACATAGCAGTCTTTTATTGAAACTGCATTGTTTTTTGCTCCGTCAACTCCAGACCACCCTAATGTCCATACTCCTACAATATAAATATTCGCAGGGTTGAGCGCTCCGTTATCAGTATCTCCGGCATCATTAGTTTTATGCACACTAGTAAGATCTATGACGGCTTGGGTAGCAGTCACAAAGGTCGCTCTGGCCGGAAGTACCCAGTAACTGTTCTCGTCAAATACTCTTAAACTTGCTGCGGTGCCAGCAGGGTCAGTATTAAAGTTCATTACAAGATATTTATAACCTGATAAATCCAATGGCGTGTCAGATTTCCATCCTCCAAAACCATATTGATCTGCAATAAAGGCTCCTGTTTCTGCATCAAATGAAGCATATCCCTTAGGATTCCAAATGTCCTTGTTAAACGTTGATAATGGGAAATAGTTTGTCTTTTGCGAATAAGACATTACAAAAGAGCAAATGCTCAATGTTAAAACTAAAAGTAGCTTTTTCATAGCGATAATAAATTATTAGTGTTTGGGTAACATCCGCATGATGAATGCTTCCGCAATTATGTTTAACGAATCATGCTCGTTTTACCTTTATTTCATTATTCATTTGAAGTCTTATTCAAATGAAACTTGTATCTGTAGATTTGCTGTTTTTAGTTTGTTTTTTATGAAAGTTAAATTTATAGATAAACATTTATAGGGTGTTTAGATAACAGATAAGTCGTTTATAATATCAGATACAAATCTTCCAAACTGAGATAGGTCAATTTATGCCACTTTGGCAATAGCGTAAATCCCCGTTTTGTCTATAGTTTCGCTTAAGATTTAGGGAAAAAACAACCTCCCGGCTGGCATATGCAACCGAAACTAAAAGGGGTTTACAGCTTTAATGTGTGGATTTCTTAGGCAAAATATCTAATTAGTCAGGACGTCTTTCTTTTTCCGATAAAAAAATCTTAGATATGGTTTCGTGAATACTTCTGCGTAATTTGCAGGATAGATACAATGTTGAATCAAAGTAAATATCTCATTTATCTAAAAATGAAAATCAGAGAACCAGAATTATAAGTCGCTGCAAGGTCTTTGGATTACCTTTGGGCATCATAAAATCTAAACACATGAGACACACCTACTTCAAATCTATTGTATTGCTAACTATCGGTATTTTGCTGCATTTAAATGCTGTTGCCACCCTCCAGACGGCAACGGTCAGAGTTAACAAGAGTACCACCTATCAGAAAATAACCGGTTTTGGCGGATTCGTAAATAGTCCGCAATTTGCCTATAATCACATGACGACCGATGAAATCAAAAAAGTGTGGGGCAAAAACAGTGATCTTGGATGTAATATTATGCGTATTTACATTCCTATCGGAGAAGATACCTGGAGCCAATGCCTGGAAACAGCCAAGCTGGCTAAGTCTCTCGGGCTTACCTTATTTGCCAGTCCCTGGTCTATGCCGGCTGAATGGAAGACCTATAATACCGTTAATGCTACATATACCGACGCAAACGGTGTACAGCAAACGACTTCCCTGAAAGAAGAAAATTATGCCGATTATGCCAATTACCTGAATGATTTTGTCCTTTATATGCGTAATAATGGTGTCGAACTCGATGCTATCTCTATCCAAAACGAGCCGGATGAGAAGGCCTCGTATGCCGGATGTATCTGGACTCCTACTCAGATTGCCAACTTCCTGACGAATTACAGAAGCTATATTGATTGTAAGGTGATTGCTCCGGAAAGTGTGGGTATGTCTGATAATTATTCAAGTGCGATGTTAGCTGATGATGTGTTGTCTCAGTTTGATATTTACGCAGGTCACCAATATGGTGCTCTTCAAAGTGGATTTAAGCAACTTCAGGCAAAAGGTAAAGAAGCCTGGATGACGGAATACCTGATTAACTGGAATGCCAATACGACAACCACTCGCGATTTCAGTTGGGCAACAGATGCTTTCTCTTTTGTAAATGGAATCAATACTGCCTTGCAGGCTAACGTCAATGCCTGGATTCATTACGCTTCGAAACGTTTTTACGGTATGTTGGGGGATGGCCAGTATGGTACTACAGCGGGTGCGATTACCAAGCGGGGGTATATTCTTTCCCAGTTTGCAAAATATACGACAGGTACTATGCGTATCGAAAACGTGTGGAGTGATGCTACAAATAAGTTAAGCGGTTCTTCCTATCTTTCGGTGACTGGTGATAGTGTAATTGTGATGATTGTCAATCCATCTGGCGATAACTATAATGTGACTGTCGATTTGCCATTTTATTCTACTTCCGGTAAAATGATTAAGACAACAGAAACATTGAATGCTTCGTCCTCATCTATAAGCCTTGGTACAGAAACTTGTCGCCCGAAAGTAAGTATCGATGCTTCAAGTATTACGACACTTATTTTTACTAAAAGCAGTGAGCGTCCGGCATCACAGATGACCGGTCAGATACTCCACTACAGCAAGATAGATAATCAGGCGGTCACGAATACGGCTTTTGGAACGGGGTATCAGTTGAGTGGAAAAACCGTAACGTTTGATAACAGCCATTATCTGATTAGTTTCAATAAAACGAATGGTAATGGTTACCTGAAGCTGGATGATAACTACAACCAACTGGTTTTGCATATAAACAGCATTACATCAGCACTAAACTATACTTCCTCTAACACAACTCTCTATTATATCAACAATAGTGGAGCTGTCAGTTCTCATAATTACGGAACCATCAACTACAACCAGAACGGTAATTATGACTGGATACTGGATATTTCCCGTAGTGTATTGACAGACGGTTGTGCCGGAATTCTTGGAATCAGCAATTCCAATTATAGCTCTGTATTGACCATCACTTTTGGCGATGTCTATTTCAGGATGGGAAATGAAAAGGGATTTAAGTTTACCGGTGTTTACAGCAAAGGGGACAGCAACGAGCTGGATTGCCTGGAGGATGCTTATTACACATCGCTTGATTATACTGGAACAACCGGTATTACTTCAGCTCAGGATTGGAATGCATTTGCTGCTAACAAGAACTGTATATATTACGTAGGTGGAGATGTGGCCAATAACAATACCAATGTTATTGCCGGAACGACTTGCGGAAAGCTCTCACTTTCTGATACAGCTGGTGACTTTTATGCTCCAAAAAACTTCACAGCAACGGCTGCTTCATACAGTCGCACATTTGACGGATACGGAATCATGACTTTGCCATTCGAAGCAATTATTCCTGCCAATGTAAAGGCATATACCCTGCAATATTCCACTACCGAAGTTGCCTGTAAGATGATTGCCAATAACAAAATCCCGGCGAACACTCCAGTACTGATAAAAGGAACAGGAACTTTTACATTTGAAGGAACTGGCAGTGTTTCGACGCCTCATGCATTAAAGGTAAATGATATGACTGGAGTATATATCGCTGTAAAAGCTCCGGCCGGTAGTTTTTCACTCAAAACGGTTAATGGAGTGACTGCCTTCTATAAAGTAACCAGCGGAACAGAACCGACCATCAATCCTTTCGGTGCATATCTGATGCCAAGCCAGATAGTTACAGCATCTTCTCTTTCGTTGAAACTTGATGAAACTGCCGCAGCCGTTGAGGTGATTAAGATGGATAGCGTGATGGATAATACGATTTACGACATTTGGGGCCGTCGCGTCAATGAGCCAAAACGAGGTGTTGTGTATATCCGCGGAGGTAAAAAGATCGTGATTTATTAAATTCATATTTAGGGAAATACCTATCTTAAATTCAAATAGTAATGCAAAAGAAAAAACGGAATTTGGTTATGGCTATAGGAGTGTTGTTAGCCATATCCTCATCTCAGATTTATAGTCAGCAACCAACTCTAAAAGATGCCTTTGCCGGAAAGTTCCATATCGGTACAGCACTGAATGCGCAGCAGATTACTGGAAAAGATACCGCTGCTGTGAGAGTGATAAAGTCACAATTCGATGCCATAGTTGCTGAGAACTGTATGAAAATGGGGCCTATTCATCCCAAAGAAAATGTTTTTGATTTTTCTTTGGCAGACAAGTTCGTGGAATTTGGAGTGAAAAACCATAAGTTTATCACAGGGCATAACCTCGTATGGCATTCCCAGACACCTTCCTGGTTTTTCAAAGATAAAAATGGAAAAGATGTATCGCGGGAAGTCTTGATTGAGCGGATGAAAAAACATATTTATACTGTAGTAGGCAGATATAAAGGAAAAATCAAAGGCTGGGATGTGGTAAATGAGGTAATTGATGACAGAGACGGTTCGTTGAGGAAGAGTAAGTTTTATCGAATCATTGGTGAAGATTTTATCAAACTTGCATTCCAGTTTGCACACGAGGCTGATCCTAAAGCCGAACTTTATTACAATGACTATTCACTGACCAATTCGGTTAAACGCAAAGGGGCAGTGGCTATGGTCAAGAAACTTAAAGAGCAGGGTGTCAGGATTGATGCAGTGGGTGAGCAATGCCATATCGGACTCGATACCCCTACTCTTGAAGAGTATGAGCAAACAATCAAAGATTTTGCTGCACTTGGGGTAAAGGTGATGATTACCGAAATGGATATTTCCGTGCTCCCGATGGACTGGAGTGTTGGTGCGGATGTGTCAGCTCAGATTCAATACAAAAATAAATCAGACCTATACGTTAATGGTTTACCGGATTCAGTGAATGCTGTTTTCGAAAAACGATACATGGACTTCTTTAAGCTCTTCCTGAAATATAAGGATGTCATTACCCGCGTTACTTTATGGGGTGTGGATGATTCCCAATCATGGAAGAATGGTTGGCCAATTCCCGGACGTACAGACTATCCGTTGCTGTTTGACAGAAAATATCAGGCTAAACCGGTAGTGGAAAAAATAATAAAAGCAGCTCAACAGAATTGATGGTGATTTGAGTGGAAAGTCCGGTGAAAGCCGGACTTTTTCATTTTCAAGGGCAGACGAATCTCAAACAGGGTGTAATAAAAAGTCAATCCGGGGTATCTGAAGGCATTGAAGTCTATTATTACAACAAGAATATCTATTTCTGTAAAGGCATGGCGTGGTCAGATTCTACTTTTGTGATAGCTCTCGTTGATATTTAACAACTGGTGGATATTCAAACCAGAGACAATAAAAACGATCAAACTTGTTCTCAATAATAGTTTTCAAAAAAATGAAGGTAAAAAAAGCATTGACTGCCGGCTTAATCACAGCAGGTATGATATTCTTGTCCAATACAGAGGTGATCGGACAAACGGCCTCTTTCGGCTATTTTAAGTATAAGGGAAAAGATGCCCGTTTCGATAAAAAGATTGATCCGAAGAATCAATACCTGAATCCGGTGATTGCCGGTTTTTATCCCGATCCCTCCATTTGTCGCAAAGGTGATACCTATTATCTGGTGAATTCCTCATTCAGCTTTTATCCCGGAGTCCCTATTTTTAAAAGTAAAGATCTGGTCAACTGGACTCAGATTGGCCATGTACTGGACAGACCATCGCAATTAAACCTGACCAATCAGGGAATTTCTCAGGGAATATTCGCACCTGCAATAGAATATAATCCGCACAACGATACTTTCTATATGATCACTACCAGTGCCTATGGCATTGGAAATTTTTTCGTGAAATCTAAAGATCCGGAGAAGGGGTGGAGTGATCCGATTCAATTACCCGATATTGATGGTATAGACCCTTCATTTTTCTTTGATGAAGACGGGAAAGGCTACATCGTACACAATGCAGCGCCTAACGGCACTCCGGATTGGAATCAGCAACGGGCCATCCGTCTTTATGAATTTGATGTGAAAACCGATAAAATCACGGGGAAATTTAAAGAAATCCTGAGAGGAGGTACGCACATTGAACGCAAACCGATCTGGATTGAAGGCCCTCACATATACAAAATCAATGGTTATTACTATCTGATGTGTGCCGAGGGAGGAACCGATACCGATCACTCAGAGGTGGTATTGCGTAGTAAATCACCCTGGGGGCCGTTTGAAGAGGCAAAAGCAAACCCTATCCTGACTCAGCGGGACCTGCCGGATAATCGTCCGGAACGGGTAACTTGTGCAGGACATGCCGATTTGATTCAGACTCCGAAAGGGGACTGGTGGGCAGTCTTTCTGGCCAGTCGCCCGTATGAAGATAACCTTATTAATACCGGACGGGAGACCTATTTATTGCCTGTAGTCTGGAAAAAAGGTTTTCCGGAAATATTACCGAAGGGTAAAGTTATCCCGACAGTTGTGAACAAAGCCGGCTTATCGACTACCAAATATCCTTTGACAGGAAACTTTGTGTACAACGAAGAATTTAATTCCAACAAACTGGATAATTCGTGGATTTACGTCCGTACTCCCAAAGAACAATTCTATACTTTGGAAAATGGCAAACTGAATATCAAGCCACTTCCGGTGAATATTGAAGAGCGCAAAAGTCCTTCAGCAATTTTCCGCAGACAACAGCATTTATCCTTTGAGATGGAAACACAACTGGAATTTTCGCCCGCATCGGAAAAAGATTTTGCCGGAATTACTTTCTTCCAGAATGAAGCTTATCAATTGGTGGCAGGTAAAACAATCGCAAATGGTGTCCCTTCATTGATTCTCAACCGTATAGAAAAGGATAAAGTGACATTGGCTTCTGTTGCATTGTCATCGCAAGAATCAAATCTACCGATATCCCTGAAGGTCATAGGTAAAGGGCGTTATTACGATTTCCTTTACAGCACAGACGGTAAGACATGGAAAACCTTATATGCAAATGCTGATGCGGCCAATCTGAGTACCAGACGCTCCGGCGGATTCATCGGTGCCTGCATCGGACTTTATGCAACAAGTGCAGCAAAATAAAATTTCAAAATAATCAGATCAATGGACAACACATCTCAAAAAGTTTCATTTGTCGAAAAAGTAGGTTATAGTTTGGGCGACTTAGCGGCCAATCTGATTTTTCAGACTTTAATGACGTTTCTCGCATTCTTTTATACCGACGTATATAAAATTCCGCCGGGAACAGCCTCGGCAATTATTTTCACCGGGGGAATGATTGGTGCATTTTTCAATCCGGTAATGGGTATCATAGCAGACCGTACCATGACGCGCTGGGGTAAATTCCGTCCCTGGATTTTGTGGACAGCCCTGCCGTTTGGTATTATTGCGATGCTGGCATTCAGTACACCAGGCTTTAGTCCGACCGGTAAAATCGCGTATGCCCTGATTACATACATTTTGTTGGTGATTGCCTATTCGGCTAATAACCTGCCTTATGCATCACTGAGTGGAGTTCTCACCGGGGATATGGCTGAGCGTAACAGTATCTCATCTTACCGTTTTGTGGCGGTAATGGTAGCACAGTTTATTGTTCAGGGGTTATTGTTACCGTTGGTTTTGATTTTGGGCGATGGCGACAAAACGAAAGGCTTTGAACACGTAATGGCTATTTTTGCTGTAACCGGAGTGATTTTCTTTATCATCACCTTCCTGACTACAAAAGAACGGATTATCCCGACTGCTGAACAAAAGTCAAGTATCAAAGACGATGTAAAAGACCTTTCCCGAAATAAGCCCTGGATTGCGATGCTGGTTCTTACCGTATTCATATTCATAACCTTGTCATTGAAAGGTGGAATGTACGTTTTCTATTTTAAGAATTACCTGAATGGTGACTCTTTGACTTCATTCCTGCAGAATATCGGATTTAACGGTTTTATTGCCGGACTGAATGGTCTGTTGGTGAATATGGGATTACATGGATTTACCTGGCCGAAAGATGCTCCGACATCTGCCTTCAGTTTGTTTAATGCCGGTGGTATTATTATGATGATGGTTGGTATCGGTTTTTCCAAAACATTAGCTGACCGCTTTGGAAAGCGTGATGTATTCGGAACCAGTCTGTTCGTCTCAGCATTGTGTCTTTTGTTGTTCTATTTTTTTGCACCGCAGTCGATTGCGTTGGTGTTTTTGACCCAACTCGCTCACGGATTTTTCTATGGAATCTCAACGCCTTTGTTGTGGGCAATGATTGCTGACGTGGCAGACTATTCCGAATGGAAAAACAACCGCCGGGCTACTGCAATTATCTTCTCTGCGATGATTTTCGGATTGAAAGCCGGGCTGAGCATTGGTGGTGCTTTGGTGGCAGGTATTCTGGCTTCGTATGGTTATGACCAACAGTTGCCGGTACAATCTCCTGAAACCATTAGCGGTATCCGTTTGTCCATGAGCGTTTTCCCGACGTTGACATTCTGCGTTAGCGTTGCCTGTCTGTTTTTCTATGAAATCAATAAGAGTAAAGAGACTCAGATTCAGACTGAGTTGACCGAACGTCGTAAAAGCTCAAAATAGAATGCAGAGGTTGGGATACAACCGAGTATTTATCCCATATATTCAGAATGATATTTTTAATAGATTTAATATTCAAATAGCCCTAAGGGCAAATCAGATTTTATGCAAAAGCCAAGATATTTAGTGCCCCATCTTTACACAGCCGATCCGGCAGTACACGTATTTAATGGAAAACTTTACATCTATCCGTCACATGATATCGAATCAGGAATTCCGGAAAATGATAACGGCGATCATTTCGATATGCGCGATTACCATGTATTTTCCATGGATGATATTGATGGTGACGTGACCGACCACGGTGTCGCTCTGGATGTGAAAGATATTCCGTGGGCAGGTCGTCAGTTGTGGGACTGCGATGCAGCATACAAAGACGGAAAATACTACTTGTATTTTCCCCTGAAAGATAAGAATGACGTTTTCCACATCGGTGTTGCGGTCAGTGATCGTCCCGAAGGACCTTTTATACCGGAATCTGATCCGATAAAAGGCAGTTACTCGATTGACCCTTGTGTGTTTGAAGAAGACGGTAATCACTACATGTACTTTGGAGGATTATGGGGTGGTCAATTGCAACGCTACCGCGATAACAAAGCCATCGAATGCGGTCACGAACCAGCTGATGATGAACCGGCACTGCCATCCAGAGTCGTAAAACTGAGTGATGATATGCTTGGATTTGCCGAAGAGCCTCGTCCGATTGTTATTTTGGATGAAAATGGGGAACCGCTGAAATCCGGCGATCACGAACGTCGTTTCTTCGAAGCATCCTGGATGCACAAGTATAACGGAAAATACTATTTCTCCTATTCAACGGGTGATACACATTTGCTTTGTTATGCCATTGGTGATAATCTGTATGGACCATTTACCTATCAGGGAGTAATTTTAACTCCGGTAGTGGGTTGGACTACACACCATTGTATTGCTGAGTTTAAGGGGAAATGGTATCTGTTTCACCATGACAGCGTCCCTTCAGGCGGAAGAACCTGGCTTCGCAGTCTGAAAGTTGCGGAACTGGAGTATAATGAAGACGGAACGATTAAAACCATCAATGGTGGTGGGCTTTGATGATATTAAATAAAGTAGTTTGTGGTAATAGCTATTTTGTATGATTACACCTGTGATTAATAGTCAGATGGTTAAGTGGTGAGTGAGGGAGGAGATGAGTAATTCATTTCTTCCCTTTCCTTTATCAAAGAATTACTGGAAATCTCTCAATAAATAAATAGTTACTTATGGAAAAAACATGGCGTTGGTTTGGCAAGAAAGATAAGATTACGCTTTCGATGCTGAGACAAATCGGAGTGGAAGGTATTGTAACCGCCTTGCACGATATTCCCAACGGGGAAATCTGGACGGTAGAAGCAATTGAAGATCTCAAGAATTATATCGAATCACATGGCCTTCGTTGGTCAGTGGTGGAAAGTCTTCCTGTTTCGGAAGCAATTAAATATGCCGGTTCGGAACGTGACCAGCTTATCGAAAACTACAAAGTGAGCCTGGCTAATCTTGGAAAATGCGGTGTGAAAACCGTATGCTACAACTTTATGCCGGTGATCGACTGGATTCGAACCGATCTTTATCATCCGTGGGCCGATGGCTCTTCTTCTCTCTATTTTGACAAAGTGCGTTTTGCCTACTTTGATACCCGTATTTTGCAACGTGAAGGAGCGGAAAAAGACTACACAAATGAAGAACTGGCTAAAGTAGAAGCCCTTGACAAAGTCATCACTCAGGCGGAGAAAGACGAGCTGATCGATAGCATCATCGTAAAAACCCAGGGGTTTGTAAATGGAAACATCAGCGAAGGGGATTTGAATCCGGTTGAGAAATTTGCAAATCTATTGAAACTCTACGAAGGCATTAATCGCGATAAGTTGCGTGAAAACATGCGTTATTTCCTCGCTGCCGTAATGCCGGTTTGTGAGGAATATGGCGTGAACATGTGTGTGCATCCTGATGATCCTCCCTTTGCCGTATTGGGCTTACCCCGCATCGTAACCTGTGAGGACGATATCAATTGGTTCCTCAATGCCGTAGATAATCCTCATAATGGATTGACTTTTTGTGCCGGTTCGTTAAGTGCAGGCATTCACAATGATGTCCCTGCATTGGCTGCTAAATTTGCTAAACGCACCCACTTTGTGCACCTCCGTAGTACGAATGTGTTGGAAAACGGCAACTTCATCGAATCATCACACCTGGATGGACGTGGTCGCCTGATCGAAGTGATTCGCATTTTTGAAAAAGAAAATCCGGAATTGCCTATGCGAGTAGATCATGGCCGGTTGATGCTGGAAGACGCCGATAAAGGTTACAATGCCGGTTACTCTTTCCATGGCCGCATGTTGGCTTTGGCTCAGGTAGAAGGTATGATGGCAGTGGTAAAAGACGATTTATCCCGATAATAAGTGAAATAATTATTATGAACGAAATGTTTAGTATTGCCGGAAAGGTGGCTGTAATCACCGGTGCCGGTGGCGTATTGGGCGGAAGCGTAGCCCGTAGCTTTGTAAAAGCAGGCGCTAAAGTAGTTGCACTTGACCTTCGTCAGGAGCAGTTGGATGCAAGAGTAGCCGAACTGAAAGAATTGGGTGGCGATGTAATTGGATACGTCGGAAATGTTCTTGACATCGAAAGTCTGGAAAATACGGCAAAGCAGATTGTGGAAAAATGGGGGCGTATTGATATTCTGCTGAATATCGCCGGAGGTAATCTGCCCGGTGCAACATTGAATCCGGATCAGCATATCTTTGATATGAAAATCTCCGACTGGGAAAAGGTAACCAACCTGAACCTAAACGGAACCGTTTACCCAAGTATCGTTTTCGGAAAAGTAATGGCGGAGCAGGGGAGCGGAAGTATCATCAACATGTCATCTATGACTGCTTACAGTGCAATTACCCGCGTACCCGGCTATTCGGTATCCAAAGCAGGTATCAGCAATTTTACCCAGTGGTTGGCTATGGAGTTTGCCATGAAATATGGAGATAAAGTTCGGGTAAATGCTTTGGCTCCGGGCTTCTTTATCGGTGACCAAAACCGTGCTGTATTGTTGAATCCGGATGGATCATTGACTGACCGCAGTAAAAAGGTACTGGCCAAAACACCGATGAACCGCTTCGGTGATATTAATGAATTGAATGGCGCTATTCAGTTCCTTTGCAGCGAAGCAGCCAGCTTTATTACCGGTGTGGTTTTACCGGTAGATGGCGGATTTTCAGCATATAGCGGGGTTTAATTAGGTCAGTACAATAAAACTTGTTAGTTTTACATTTAGAATCTTCTTTTGATGCCGGGTGCCGAAGGTAACCCTTCGGTACCCGGCATTCAATTATTTAACCCTTAGATAAAATCATGTCATGAAATCTTTTCAGATTCGTAGTTTTTTGCTATTACTCATCATTTGTATAGCAGGGAAATCTTATGCTGTCGGCTACGAACAGTACATTTATTTTCAAAAACAGAATAACACTCTTCCGCTGGTTGCCAATGGTGCAGCATTACCTATAATTATTTCCGTCGCCGATTATCCGGGTGTTAAGAGGGTCGCAGGAGAATTGTCCAATGATATCCGACGGGTAAGCTCCCTGGAACCATCCGTTTTGGAGACTGAAACACTCCCTGCCAAAGCTATTATTGTTGGTACAATAGGAAAAAGCAAGCTGATTGATCAGTTGATTGCTTCCGGTAAAATAGATGTGTCAAATCTTAAAGGCAAATGGGAAACTTTCAAAATAGAAACCGTTGCGAATCCTTTACCCGGAGTAGAATCAGCTCTGGTCATAGCCGGTAGTGATAAACGGGGAACCATCTATGGAATGTATGACATTTCAGAACAGATCGGAGTTTCTCCCTGGAATTGGTGGGCTGATGTTCCTGTCGCTTCGCACAAAGAGATTTGGGTGAAGAATGGAACTTTTACCCGCGGTGAACCTGCCGTGAAGTATCGCGGTATTTTTATCAACGATGAAGCCCCGGCAATTGCGACCTGGGTTGCGTGGAAATTCGGTGGTCTAAACAGCAAATTTTACACCCATGTTTTTGATTTGATTCTTCGTCTTCGTGGTAACTACCTTTGGCCGGCGATGTGGTGGGGTGCGTTCAATATGGATGATCCGTTAAACCCGAAGCTTGCTGATGAATACGGCATTGTGATGGGTACATCACATCATGAACCGATGATTCGTTCGCAACAAGAGTGGAAAAGGGTAGGTAAAGGGCCCTGGAATTATGAGAGGAACAAAGAAGGACTTTATAAATTCTGGGAGGATGGAATTGCTCGTAATAAAGATTTTGAAAGTGTCGTAACCATCGGGATGCGCGGTGACGGCGATGAGAGGATGTCTGCATCCAGTGATATGGATGCTAATGTAAAGCTACTGGAAAATATTGTTACCGACCAACGTCAGATTTTGTCAAAATACTTTCCCCGGGGAGCAGCCAATGTTCCGCAGGTATGGGCATTGTATAAAGAGGTTCAGGATTACTATGAGCACGGCATGCGGGTGCCTGATGATATAACCATGCTTTGGTGTGACGATAACTGGGGAAACCTGCGTCGTGTACCGACAGATCTGGAACGTAAGCGTTCAGGAGGTGCCGGAATCTATTACCATTTCGACTATGTGGGGGCTCCGCGCAGTTATAAATGGATTAACACAAATCAGACAGCCAAAATCTGGGAGCAGATGAGCAAGGCGTATGACTATGGTGCAGACCGTCTTTGGATTGTAAATGTGGGGGATATTAAACCCATGGAATATCCGATTGAATTTTTTATGGATCTGGCCTGGAATCCTAAGCGCTTAGGAAAAGATCAGATTGGAGAACACTGCCGTTTGTGGGCCGAACGTGAATTCGGATCGAAGTATGCCGCTAATGTTGCAGAGATCATGGAAAAGTACACAATGTATAATAGTCGTTGTAAACCAGAATTGCTCAATGCGAGTACCTATAGCCGGGAGAACTATAACGAAGCCGAAACAGCGGTTGCTGATTATAATCGGATTGCTCAAAAGGCAGATTCAATCTATAAGGTAATTCCAGCCGAATACCGCGATGCTTTCTTCCAGTTAGTCCTTCATCCGGCTAAAGCTTCTGCAACTCTTCATGAGCTTTATTATGCTGTTGCTCAAAACCGGTTTTATGCGGCTAAGGATGGAGTAGTAGCTAACAAATGGGCCGAAAAAGCACGTTCTTGTTTCCGGACGGATAGCCTGTTATCGGTAGAATATCATACAATCGGGAATGGACGATGGAACGGAATGATGACTCAAACACACATCGGATATACCAGTTGGAACGACCCCAAAACCAATATAATGCCGCAAGTGAAATTAGTATCCGGCAATAATATGGCGCAACCTGCTGTTGCCGTAGAAGGTTGTGATGATTCGGCACTGAATGTTGCCGATACTCAATTCGAACTACCTGAATTCAACACATATACCCGCGAAAGTCACTGGATTAGTCTGTTTAATAAAGGGAATAAACCATTTGCCTATAAAGTCAAAGCATCAGCTAAATGGTTGAATGTCACGCCAGCAAAGGGTACTGTTGCGGATGAGGTAAGACTGGATGTATCTGTTAACTGGGATTTGGTCCCTGTAGGAAACAGCATTGCGGCAAAGGTGAAAATCACAGCAGCAGGAAAAGATTTTATTGTGAATGTAAAAGTCGCTAATCCGGCTTATCCTACCCGTCAGAACTTAAAGGGTTTTGTAGAAAGCAATGGCGTGGTTTCGATGGAAGCGGAACACTTTACATCGAAAACAACCGGACAGCCGGTGAGTTGGGAGAAAGTTCCGGGCTTGGGAAGAACGTTGTCAGCGATGGTTCCTTTCCCGACTAACGCCCAGGTTACCGGACAGAATTCATTGGACTACAAAATTTATTTCTTCACGCCGGGTGAACATAAAGCCTCTGTTTATATTTCTCCAACGATCAACTTTGTTGCCGGACAGACTATGAAGCTGGCGGTTTCAATGGATGACTCTGCACCGCAGATTCTGGAAGTGAAAGTCGGTTCCCTTCATGGCGAAGGGCGTGATGGCGGCGGTTGGGATGCCTCGGTCAAAGAAAGCATCCGTAAGCTTGTGGCAACTGTAAAAGTGGACAAGCCAGGTTACCATACCTTCAAGGTCATTATGGTGGATCCGATTGTCGCCGTTCAGAAAATTGTGATTAATACCGGTGGAGAAAAGCCGTCCTATCTGGGGCCTACAGAGAGTTTTTTCCGAAAGTAAAATGAAAAAGGCTATCATTTGGATTGATGAATCTAAATGATAGTCTTGCCAAAAAAATAAGTAGTATGTCATATAAATCAAATGTATTTTTGCAAGGCAGGATATTGACAACGGTAAGAACCTTATTCCTCTTTTTATTGATAGCTGGAAGTTTTAATTCGCTGAATGCGACTGCTAAAGGTAAAAAGAACAATTCGTCAAAACGATGGGTGGGCACATGGAGTACCGCTCCATATTTTGTGGATGCCAATAACATGGCACCGGCACCGGGCTTAAGTAATAATACATTTCGTCAGGTTGTTCGGGTTTCGATAGGGGGAGAGACGCTTCGGGTGAAGTTTACCAATCTGTTTTGCAAAAATAGCGTGACATTTAAATCTGTCGGAATTGCAGTCTCAAAAGGCGGTAGCGATATAGAGACCACTTCCGGCAAAGTTCTCCATTTTGGCGGGAAGGAAGAGGTCACCATGAATGCAAATGAAGAAACCGTTTCCGACCCCTTGTCATTTCACCTGGAGCCGGGAATGAAGGTCGCGATAACCATCTGCTTTGGAGCAGCAGGCCCACAGATTGGCGGGCACGCAGCTTCGCGCACAACTTCGTATCTCTTGGCCGGTAATCAATCATTGATGGCAGACTTCAGTAATGCGATCAAAACCGATCACTGGTTTGCAACAGCCGGAATCGATGTCCTGGTTCCCGCAAAGACTGCCGCGATAGCAGTTCTTGGTAATTCGATTGTCGACGGACGCGGTTCGGGCACCAGTAAATTTAACCGTTGGACCGATATTCTTTCAGAACGTCTTTTGAAAAATAAGGCTACCAGAAACAGGGCAGTCCTGAATCTCGGAATTGGCGGAAATTGCGTCGTGCGAGGTGGTCAGGGAGAGCCGGCTGTTGTTCGTTTTGATCGGGATATACTGGGGCAGCAGCATGTAAAATGGTTGATTATCTCGGAGGGAATCAATGATATCGGAGGAATAAAAGATAGCATTCATGCTGTGCAGGTGGTAAATGACCTGATAGAGGCTTATAAACAGATGATTGATAAAGCGCACGCCAGGGGAATTAAGGTCTATGGAGCCACAATATTGCCCTTTGCCCGCTCATTTTATGACAAACCTTTCCGTCATCCTGCCCGCAATGCGGTGAACGAATGGATCAGAACCAGTGGGCGCTTTGATGCGGTAATTGATTTTGATAAAATGATGCGGAATCCTAATGAGCTGAACACTATTCAGTCAGACGTTCATGATCATGACTTCTTGCATCCCAATGAAATAGGGTACAAAATGATGGGGGAATTTGTGGATTTGAATTTGTTTAAGTAAGATATAGATAAAGTAGAGGGAACGCTCTCTCATGTTATGATAAAAACACACAAGACCGTTGTAAATACTTGATTTTACAGCGGTTTTGTATGTTTTTTAGGAGTGGTTTATTTGCCGATGCAGGAAATATAATATGATGTTATGCAGTGGTTTATGTGTTAAAGGGACAAAAAAGGACTTCTATTTATATGACTAATAGCCAGTAAATACCATCTTATTGGAGTGTAATTGATATTATTGATAATTAACGAGATGATTTTGGGTTTAAGTGTTTTTACCGTTCGGAGGCTTTCTCTTCTTCACTTAAACAGCCCAATATACCATTACACCAAATACATTCTTTAAAAACAGACTTACTGCCTTTCCCTTAGATTATCAGCTACCGTCTTTATATTTCAACAGAAACTACTTACCACTTATCCCATTGAAAAATATATCAATAAAAGCTTTTATCTTTTCGAGAATTCGACTACCTGTCTTCCTTCGCTCCAACAAAGTAGGCTTTTCCCCATTTCGAAGTTCCAGAAGCTCATCAAGTAAAGGGTCACGACCAGAGAACGTATAATCACTGATTACCCTCTCAACCTCTATATCTGAAAGATTTTCCTCCACACAAAGCTTTTTGAATGCCTCCTGTTGCTCTTCATTCCAGAACCGTTCAAATTCGTCTGGAATATCATCAGTATTTTCAATGTGTGGGAGATTTTCCTGGATAAACTTCTCAATCAGTTCCCGTTTGCTTCTTAGGTGTGCTTCTCCAGCAATCAGGTCAATAATTTCCTTTTTGCGTTTTTCCCGTTCATCGTCATTGACTTGATGCAGTTTAGCCAGTAGATTCAGGATATAAGCTACATTTATCTCATCCCTGTGTATCAATTCCAGTTCAAAGTCCACATCTTCCAATATCGAAACCTTTTCCTTCTGAGGGCTGGGTTTTACTTTTTCGTAGAGGTCGAGGTATTTGCTTTTATAGTCATTGAATAGCTGCTCATCCATAGACAAATGATTGAAGCCAAAGTCAGCAAATGTGCTTAATACGTTCTTTATTCGCATCAATTCCCGAAATGCCTTGATAAATTCCAGTTCTTCATTTTCATCCATCAAATCAGATACACAATCAACCGTCGGAGCAATCTTCTGCATTTCTATAAATGCCTGATCAAACTTACTGATATATTCTTCATAAGGCTGCATTATGATAATATCCTTAGCATCCTTATTACTAAACAAGACAATAGCATCATCTGTAGCTTGCTTCAAATTTCGAAATACTACAATATTCCCCTGAGACTTTTGCTCATTCAGAATACGGTTTGTGCGGGAATACGCTTGTATCAATCCGTGATACTTCAAATTCTTGTCAACGTACAGAGTGTTGAGGGTCTTACTATCAAAGCCAGTCAGGAACATATTTACAACAAGTAATATATCAATCTTGCGTTCCTTGACTTTTTTGCTTATATCGTTATAGTAGTTGTAAAACGACTCACTGTCTTTCGTAGAGAAGTTAGTGCCGTACATGGCGTTGTAGTCCCCAATAAAATCATCCAGCTTCTCTCTACTGTGGATATTTAAGCCATACAAAGCGGCTGGTTCTTCCACCACCGAAAGCTCTTCAGGTAGGAAACCCGTAGCGTCCTTATCGTCCTCGTTGGAGGCGAAGCTAAATATGGTCGCTATACGCAAATTATGGCTCTCTGTGGCTTTCTTTTGCCTGAATAGCTCGTAGTATTTAATCAGCACCTCAACGCTGCTTACGCAAAACATGGCGGTATATTCCCTGCTATATGTTTTACGGTTATGGTTAGCTATAATGAAGTCTGTGATTTTCTCTAATCGCTTAGGTGATTCCATCAGCTCTTTGGTATCAATATCCTCCACCTCAATATCTATATCAGTAGCGCTATCTTTCTTTTTGTACCGTCCTACATATTCAACTGAAAATTTCAGCACATTCTCGTCCCTGATAGCATCCGTTATCACATATTTGTGCAGGCACTCTGCAAACAGTTCGGTAGTGGTACGTTTGCCCATTTCATTCTTAACTGCATTTTCGGCAAAAATGGGCGTGCCAGTAAATCCGAACATCTGTATATTCTGGAAATAGGATTTGATTTTGGTATGTGTTTCGCCAAATTGGCTACGGTGGCATTCGTCAAAGATGAAAACAATCCGCTCCTCCTTGAGCTTATCCATTTTCGATTGGTGATGTTTCTTGCTGATAGCCGTGTTTAGTTTCTGGATGGTAGTAACAATTAGTTTTGTATCATCTGCAAACTGTTTTACTAATGCGCTAGTGCTATCCGTCCCATCAATACTGCCCTTACTAAAACTGTTGAACTCTTTGGTAGTCTGGTAATCCAAATCCTTTCGATCAACCACAAAGACAACCTTCTTCACATGCGGTATGTTCATCAATATCTGGGCAGCTTTGAATGACGTCAGTGTTTTTCCGCTGCCCGTCGTATGCCAGACATACCCGTTTTTGGTCGTATTCCTTACCCGCTCTACCAACGATTCCACGGCATAATACTGATAAGGCCTGAGTACCATGGGAATCTTGCTGGTTTCATTTAGTACAATGTACTTACATATCATTTTGCTGACATGGCAGGTATCGAGAAATGTAAAGGTGAACTTATCCAGCTGGGTGACGGGCTTGTTCTGTTCATCCGTCCAGAAAAAAGTCTGTTTAAAGCTTTGATTTTTGTTGTTAGCGTAGTATTTAGTGTTTACGCCATTACTAATTACGAATATCTGAACGTATTGAAATAGCCCGATACTTGCCCCGAAAGAATGCCGCTGGTAACGATTGATTTGGTTGAAGGCTTCTTTTAGTTCAATTCCTCTCCGTTTCAATTCAATCTGAACCAATGGCAAACCGTTGATTAGCAAAGTTACATCGTAGCGGTTTTTATATTTTCCCTCAATTGTGACCTGATTGGAGACTTGGAATCGGTTCTGACACCAGTTTTCAGTGCTGATAAATTCAAAATATAGGTTTTCCCCATTGTCCCGAACAATGTGTTGTTTTTCTCTAAGTGTCTTTGCCTTGTCGAACACCGAACCTTTGCTCAATATATTCAATATTCGGTCAAACTCTTTATCTGTCAGCTCTATATCATTGTGCTTCTCCAATTGATTTTTCAGGTTTGCCAACAAATCTTTCTCGTCGGCAATGGATACATAGGTATATCCCAATAATTGAAGCTGGGATACCAGATTGTTTTCAAGTAGTTGTTCGGGCTGGGATGTCATATTACTGTATCATTATATTATTTAAGAACAAGGCGAGCAAAATAGCCATGTAAATTATATTGAATCCGAGAAAATTTGATCAATTAGTTTTGACCATGGATATTAACTCATTAGTCAGTACACTTGATTTATCCTTTCCGTCAAGCAATCCATTTTCCGAGAGTTCATCAATGATAGATTCTTTAAATTCAAGTTTGTTTATTAGATGTTTATGCCTAATATCAAACAACTTAAAAAGGTCGTCCCATTTTAAAGCATATATTTCATAATTTCTTACTGACTCAACTAAAAAACGCTGACCTTTTGATTTTTGAGATTCATATCTGTCAATAATCCATTCATCGACATCTTTTCCAATAAGATATAACTTCCAACATCTTAACTCACTTGAAAATCTGGGTTCCTTTATAATTAGCCTAATATATTCCTCTATCTGGTCAAACTGCGATTTTCCAATTACAACACTAGGTCTTTTTAATTCGACAATAATATTTTCTTCAATTTCCAATTCATTGTTTATCGTATCTGGCTTGGAGCTTTGCCTTGCAATAAAAATATCTGGTCGTTTTAGTCGAGACTTAGAATTAATTTTTTGATATTCCTTATTTCCATCTTCCAAGAATGATAAGTAATTATTCAACAAGATTTCGAGATTCTGATCTGCTGAAACCAAATGGTATTGTTCCCCAAAAAGCCAATAATTACTTTCAACTACTTGCTGGATATGATCTCGTTCATTAGTGAATTTCTCAAAATCAAAAACAAGTGCCTTTAATCCCTGAACTGTGAGATACCTATTTCTTAATAGTTTAACCAATGATACAATAGCTGACAGCTTTGTCCTATTTAATACATTCGATAATTCGGTCCTCTCTGCATCACTTAGTTGAACTATCTTATCTAAAATATTAAGAATATCCTCTCTTTGTTCTGAATCTAACAGTAAATTTAGGAACCCAACAATTGTTTTACTCTGCTGGATATTTAATCCTTGGAAGATTTTTGGTTGAATACAATATATTTCCTTAACAACAGTCTCAAGGTCAACCTTTCTTAGTTGTTCATATTTTCCACTTTTAAATATCGGGAATATCTTCTGCTTATTAAACTTTAAAATCAACTCATTGGCTTTAAGTTCTTTAATGAATAATTTCTCCTCTATAGAAAGCTTATCTTTCAGAAACTCTAATAATGCTTTAAACACTTTGTCATTCTGATCCTTAAAACCCAAATCCAACTTTGGCAAATCAGAATTCGAAAGTCTGAAGTTCTCAAAATATGGTGATTCGATATAAACTGAATGATGAAAGTCTTCAGTTTTATTGTTAAACGAAGTGTGTTTTCTTTCAATCTCTTTCTTTTCTGGATTCAAGAAATAGTAATAATATTTGTCTCCAATATTTTTCCTCCAACGAATAAACTTAATATCAAAAGGATAATCATCGAAAGTTTCATTAAAATCCAGTGCCTTATCAATAATTGACAAGTAATCAATCTCGTATCCATTAACCTTGATAGAGTACCCAGAGTCTTTGTTTAGAAATAAAAACCAGCCAAATTCACATGCTAAATAATCATAGAATGACTCATTTATTATCAAGTCGGCGGTTAGCTTTGTAAATGACTCAAAAGAGACTGTCGTTCCTGTTGTTTTTACCTTGCTAATGATTTTATCGGAAGTATTGAAATGATTAAGACTGCTCTTATCTATTTCAATTTTATAATTCAAATAGTTGTCATTCTCAGTTTTATATACAGTATTCCATATTGCTTTATTTGAAAAATGACCAAACGAAAATCGACCTTTTCCCTTTTTCCCTTTTACAAATCCATCTTTATTAAAAGTCTGACTTTTCTGTGAATCTAAGAAATTACCAAAAGTATCATCAATACTTTCAATATTGATACCTGTACCATTGTCGGTAATTGAAAAGTGGTCAATGAAGTTAATTTCATTATAACTTATTGTAATTTGAATTTCAGAGGCATTAGCGTCAAATCCATTCCAGATATATTCGGCAATTGCTTTCCTGTAATCTGTTGGAAGTCCACTTTGCTCTACACTTTTGGAGGTTATCTTTGTCGTATGTTTCGTTTTCATATTTCAATGCATAATTATATTACACAAACATCATTTGCAACAATCCTTTTTTCCATCGCTCCATACCTACTATCTCCTGCCCACAATGATTGATTTTATCATTAACGGCGTTCAAAAAATTAGCAATCTTGGCTTGTTCCAATTCGGACGTTGGTAATGATATTTCTGCCCCACTTAAAAAAGTTTCATTGCTAATGTTCATTGTATTTTTAGCTCCTTTTTGAACAAGTGGATTTAAGTAATTATAGGTATTCTGCCAACTTGAAAAATAATAATCCAACAACAGACCAATATTCTTGTTAACTGGGGAAAACACACCATAAAGAACCGACACTATACCTGTTCTTTCCAGTTTATTTTGTTTTATAATTCCAAATGGAAAATCGCTCGTTGGACTTTTAGTGTAAACTACATCATTTGGAAAAACTACCTTATAATTTGAAGTGTCTTCTGAAGCATAAGAACGTCCTAAATGTTCAATCTGATTTACAACACCTTTCGCTTTAGCTACTGAAAATACCTCTTCGACTTTTTTCTTAGAATTCTTAGTCTTGTGTTCAATCAATATCTCTCCCAGCCTTTTCTCTTCCCACTCTTCAAAGTCCGCACCATTATCATCTTTAAACCATAGTTTCTGACAGAAGATCTGCTGCATCACCCCTTTTTTGTACTGCTCCAACAGTTCCTTTTTCTTTTTCAACTGACTGATTTTATCATCCACAGCCGTCAGGAAATTAGCGATTTTGGTTTGTTCGGGAAGAGAAGGGAGTGTTAGATTTAATGATTTTAAGTCCGACAACTCTAACTTACCAGCACCTATTCCAGTACCAGTAACCATGTTTAATATAATATTCTCATGAGCATAAAACCAATACAAAACATACAAGGTATTTTGTTTTTCATCGATTGTTATTGATTTTACATCTTGATTAAAAGCAACATCATTTAATGTAATACCAATCGGTATTGTATTAAATAACATACTACCTCGAACAAGAATTAGCAAAGTTCCTTTAATGGCAATTCTTGAACCATTCTTCAAACCTTCATCTGTAATTTTATTCTCTGATTTTGAATATTTCATTCCACGCATACTAGATGCACTAATCCATGAAATATCACCATTCCAATAATTTGGATTCTCCTTTGATGGTGTACCGCCAGAAGCCCATTCAGAGAACTCCCCTAACCTCTTCACATCCCATTCTCCATCAAACTCAGGAAACCGCAATTTTGGCACATTCTTCTTCATAGTTTAAAACGGTGTTTTAATATTAAGCTCAGCACAGAATCCTGCGATCAGTTGGTCAGTTTCTGTCATTGATTTTTCTAATCCCATCAATTCAGCCGCCAAGGCATTAATATCGATCTGCTCTTCTGCTTCGAAGGTGTCCACATAGCGTGGGATATTTAGGTTGTAATCATTCTCAGCGATCTCTTTTAGAGTAGCTCGTTTGCTAAACTTCTCTGTTTCTGTACGATCATGATAAGCCTCAACAATACGATCAACATCCTCTTCCCGCAATACATTTTGGGTTTTCACCTTCTCAAAATACTGGCTGGCATCAATAAAGAGGACATCTTCAGGATATTCACGGCATTTCTTGAACACCGTTATGCAGGTAGGGATAGAAGTACCGTAGAAGATATTGGCAGGTAATCCGATCACGGCATCCAGATAGTTACGGTCTTCTATCAGATACCGTCTGATCTGTAGCTCCGCCCCCCCTCTGAATAAAGCACCGTGCGGCAATACAATCGCCATCGTACCGTTGTCTGCCAATTGGTAGATCATGTGCTGTACAAATGCAAAGTCAGCTTTACTGCTTGGTGCAAGTTTACCATACTGGCTGAATCGGTCGTCAGACATAAACAGCGGATTGGCACTCCACTTCGCAGAGAATGGCGGATTAGCCACCACAGCTTCAAACCGCTCATCGAGGTGTTGCGGGTGTTCCAACGTGTCTTCCTGTCGTATATCGAATTGACGGTAATGTACACCATGCAGGATCATGTTCATTCGGGCAAGGTTGTAGGTGGTACGGTTCATCTCCTGACCGAAGAAGTTGCTCACCTCCGTCTCTTTAGCCAATCGTAATAGTAAGGATGCCGAGCCACAGGTCGGGTCATAGGCTGATTTCAACTTGGTCTTACCCGTGGTCACGATCTTCGCCAGGATCTTACTCACCTGTTGCGGAGTGTAGAACTCCCCCGCTTTCTTTCCCGCACCACTGGCAAACATACCAATCAGGTATTCGTAGGCATCCCCAAGCACATCCGAATCCGTTTCATGAAGTTTGAAGTCTATCTGGTCGAGGTGATACAGTACTTTAGCGATGAGTTCGTTTTTCGCAGATTCTGTCCGTCCGAGCTTGGTACTGGTCATGTCGAGGTCTTCAAACAAGTTGTCGAAATCATCCTCACTTGCTGTTCCCATAGTGGACTGCTCTATGTTGGTGAGGATCTTTTTTAAGTCTTCCAGAATAAAATTGTCCGCACCTTCTTTGTTGTTGCCCCGTTTAGCTATTTCACTGAATAGTTCGGACGGTTTTAAAAAGTAGCCCAGCTTTTCCAAAGACTCATCTTTGATAGCTTCCAGATATTCTTTTCCCGTCTCACTAGACTCGTCGATGTCTATATATTTAATTTTGTCTTGGGTTAAGATGAGGTCTGCATAAAAACTCATCCGTTCTGATAAATATTTGTAAAAAATGAATCCCAGTATATAGTCCCGAAATTCATCTGCGTGCATTTTTCCTCTGAGTGTGTTTGCTATATTCCAAAGTTGCTGTTCTAGTTGTCGCTTTTGGTCGTCTGACATGAATGTAATAGCCTAAATTTTGCTGTTTAATTAGTTCGCAAAAGTAGCGTTTTTAGGCTAGAATCAAAAGTAGAAGATTTGCTCATAATGGATGTGTATTCAATAAATCTGTATTCAGAGAATAATTATCAGGCCTGCATGTATTCTTTTTATTCTTTGTGCCATGCTGTGAAGTTTCAAAATATTGGAAAATGAAAGCGGGATGACAAGTTAGCATCCCGCTATAAAGTAGTAAAGAGACAATTGTCTTGTAATATTGTTGGGTCAGAAAGTAAGCACATCATACATATTTGAAATATCGGCACTCTGTATGCCAATATACCTGCGTGTGATTTGAGTTGAACTGTGGTTGAAAATCATTGACAATTTCAGCAACATATGTTCCGATTTATCACCTCTCCGATAAAGCTCTGCCCCGAAACATTTACGTAGTGAGTGGCAACTGAAGTTCTTAATTTCAATTTTATATTTCTCTCTTATCTCTTTTAGTATGATATTTATTCTTTGTACAGAATAAACAGATCTCTTATTGCTTACAAAAACAAACTCTTGAAGTGATTTCGGACGCATCTTTTGATAACAAGAAAGTATATGTTTTGCCAGTTCTGGATTTATCTTGATTATCCGATATTTTTTCGTCTTTTTCTCAATTACTTCAAAGTCTACTTTGATGGTTTGGTCTTTATTCAATATTTGTTCCCATGTAATGCTTAAAGTATCGCTTACTCTTAACCCAAAGAAAATTGATACAGATATAAATAATGACATCTTGTAATTTTCATCTTTCTCAAGTTTTGCGATTAAATTAATGGCATCTGACCACTGCAATACATCGGCTGTGGTATGGCTGTATTTTCGGCTCATATAATATTCAGTTTTATGTGATTAAGTCAAAAGTGAATGTTTTTTATTTTTCTTTTAGTTGCCTGTTTTGTATTTAGTTGATTATCTGATTGATATAAAATAATATTCAGATTTATCAGAAGTGAATATTCAGTTATCGGTAATTGGACAAAGCTTGTTATATTCATCTTTTACCGCTTGCTCGTAATTATCTACTCGCTCAACATAATCGTCAATAATGCTTATTAGCTGATCTACGTATACCATACTAACTGAATGAGTAATCCTGTTCCTAAAATTGAAAAACTTAAGGTCAAACAAATCATATCGTTCTATATACTTAATTTCAATATACCCTTGATGTTTGAACCCATTTACTTTAAAATACATTCCATTATTCACAACAACAGGACTATTATATCCCCATGAGAATATGACATAAGGCTGGGTAAACAGAATATGAGTGATGTATTGAGCCATCTCAAAATCTTTTTGATTAAGAATAGGTATTTCGTCCATATATTCAATTTTAAATGATTAATGAAATATTCAAGATAGAACAAGGAGGATCTTTGTCCTTTAGTTATTTGATGTTTTGTTCAATAAGCGTTCAAGCTTCTGTCGCTTAAATTCTTGTCTGATGTATTTAATTATTACTTCTTTTTCTTCCGATAGTTCCCGACCTTTAAAGTGATTAATTAGGCTATCATATGTTTTCTGCGTTATAAAATATTTTGCGTCCTTGAAGAAGTACTCAATGCAATCAAGCAGTTCAAATGAAACACAATTTATAAGATATTCCACCATGTGCTCGTCCCTGTTTATGTTGTATATGTTTTGATTTGCTATCATCTCGGCAAGTACATAAAATCCATTTACAACAGCTGTACGATGAAGTTCACCTAAATCCAAACACTCATTATGTATGTTACTTTTGAAGAAAGCAATGTCATCTTCTGTCAAATACGGATGAAATAAAAGAATGAACATTGCACTATTTTTGAATTTAATAAGATCAATATTCAGTTCATTTAGTATTTTATCTGTTATTGTCAACTTTGCATTTGCCAAATCATATGGTGTATCAACCTCTATCAGCCCTTTGTCAATTAAAGCCTCAAAAGCTTGTTTGTGTTTATAGAGAAGAACCTCATCATCTATTCTTATATAGATTGAGATCGTGTAGAACGAAGTGATTTTTTCAAGCAAAAATTGTCTATTAAACAAGATTGCCAGGATAGAAACTGACATCTCGGGAATATCCAGTTTTTGAGATAAAAATTCTTTGGCTTCTTTGAGTTTCGGCTTTTCTTCAATACTTTCATCTCGCTCGGGGTTAAAATAGTAGTCAATAACTCGTCGGAGGTATATTTTGTTTTTGTTTCTCATAATTGCTATTTCTATTTTTCTTGATAGGTTATACTATTCTGATATTTCTTACACATGAATACCAGTTCTGTAAGGACTTGATGAGTTATATTTTCAGCGACACCGCTTTCTATATAATAAGGCACTATAGTACCTTCTTTTGTCTCAATTTCTTTATATATAAATTCTTCATATTCGGTTCTGGTATCTCTCTCTTTAATAATATCCCATATGGATTGGGAGAGCACAATTTCTTCAATTCTCACCTGATACCGTAGGTTATCCACAAAAGAATAAATATGTGATGTTGTTATCAATAGGTATCCTTTAGAGGTATAGCTTTCAAATATTGGTATTTCATTTTCCCCAAGTAATACTAAATCTGATTGTAGATTATATTTCCCTTCAGCTGATAGTGGGTATAGTATAGATCGTGAATAATGTTTGGATTTAGTGAAACATCTCTGATGTACATATTCTGCGGTTTTGAAATCTGATAATTTGAATTTTTCCATGTCTGATCAATTTTTTGAGCGTTTATTGCATATTGTACAATGACTTATAATCGCCATGATTAAGATGGAAAAAATAGACATTTTCCAAATCATTTTCCATTACGGATAAGCGATTGATTAGCTCTAAATAATCACAACCAATCGGTGTAATACCAATACTATTCAATTTGAAATCCTGACATAACATGTTTAATTGATCTATGTCTGTCATATCATAAATCGTCTCTTTAGAGATGTTTTCCCCAGACCATTTTATACTTGAATAAGTTGCTTTTCCGTTTAAAATGTATGGTGTTTTATTCCTTATAATTTCCTCTTGGAACCCGTTTTCAAACAACATTACTCCAGCATCAATCTTATCTAAATGGCTGAAAATTGAAGAATGGATTACATGAATATTTAGTTCCCCTTGTTTGAATGTATGGATATTGCGAACTTTCTTTTTAAGCAAAACAACCTCGCTAATTCCTTTGCAGAAGTCATATAGAGTAAATAGGTCTGGATTAAGGTACTTTTCATCATCAGCATCATAATTATTAAGGTCAACAGGTTTGAGGGTTTTCTTTTCCGCAAAAGGTAGATTGAGCCAAGTTTTTTTACTTGATATGTTGTACATGGCACAATTCTGATAATACTTCCGAGATGTAATAATTAATACGTCTTCTGTTAGTATTGGGAATAATAGTCCCAGAGCATATCCTGCGAGACAATAATTTGCTCCACCATGTATGAACCCTGTGTTTATTTCAACAACAGCATCAATTTGATGATTTATCATTAATAGTGTTTGAATAGCCACGAAAGCATCCAGATTTAAACTGATTATCTTTTTGCCATCAGGCATAATTGAACATTTGTATTCTTTGAACATATAATCAACAAGAATAATATTGTCATATTGTAGATTGTCATAACGTTCAATCTGCTCTATACCCGAAGCTAAATAAAGCAGCGTCCTTCCGTTTTTTATCAAATCATTTTCAAGTAGTTTGGCGTATTCGTCAAACCTATCAAACCGAATAAAATGCTTCACTCGGTGGTGGTTATATTTAATGCCCAAATCAAATATGGTCTTTTTCCCTTTGTGCGCTTGTCTCAATTGTTTTAACCCTTTATTATCCATACTCTATATATAATTATTTCAAGATATATTTATTGCTCGGGCCAAATATATGGTCAAAAACATTCAATTTGCAAGTAAAAATGAATGTTTACAATTTGTTAAAGGCCTAATTACCTGGATATTAACTATAGTTTGCTTCAGTGCGAACTATTCATAGTATAATCGTTTATATATTGCATCTTAATTAGGGTTGGGGAGTATATCATATTTTATATACACTAAACACCAATTCTTATTAGGTGAATTTTGTGCAAGAATGAATAACTAATCCACTTTCCAAAGTGGCTAAATAAGTAGTAATAATTCAACACAATAACTAATACAATAGCTACACAAACTCATATGCGCACTTTGCAAATTGGCAGAATTCAGGATAGTATTTAGACCTATTTTTACGAAGTATCAACACGGGTTAATTTTCATGATTACAGCTATAATACTTGACACAGACACAACTAAAGAGTGTATAGCAAACCTCATAAGCAACTATTTTGAAAGTCAAATAAAGCTCTATGAAGTTGCTACAACTGTGTTATGTGGTGTTGAACTCATCAAAACCAATAACCCTGATATTGTTTTTTTAAATGCAGATTTGGAGGAAGAAAGTAATTGCTTTTTAAATGATTATTTCAAAGACACTTTAGATTTTGAAATAGTAATTATGGCGAATAGCAAAAGACATGCTTTTAACGCAATTAAGAGGAATGCCTTTGATTATCTAATAAAACCGATAAATAAAATTGATATTTTATCCATAGTGAAAAAATATGAGCGGAAATTATCTGAAAAACAAATTGGCACAACTCATCATTTTCCTGTATATCCCAAAATCCTTCCTAAAATACCATTAGCAACCTCAAATGGAATAAAGTATATTGAGGAATTCATATTCTTATATGCCAAAGCCGATGGTGCTTATTGCGAAGTATATACGATTGACTGTAAGAAAATTACTTTGTCAAAAACATTGAAAGAGTTTGAAGCTTTGGCATCACGAAATAACTTCTACAGATCACACAAATCATATCTTATCAATTTAGCCCATGTTTGCGAGCTGGTTGAAAATGATGGTATAATCATTCTGAAAAACAATCAGAAGATACCTCTTTCAAAAAGTAGAAAAGAGGTATTTCTATCACGAATGGCTAACAATTCAATTCAAATATAATTTTCACCAATAGATAGTATTATGAAATCATTAAAACAAAACAAGCTTTGGGTAATGTTATTTTTAGGGATGACAATTTTACTTGTAAGTTGCACTCAAAATGAGGTTAAGCTTAACGAGCTAACCTGTAGAAATGGAATTCTCTGTTATAAAACAGATACTATTCCTTTTACGGGTAAGGTAAAAGAGACTTTTCCGTCAGGGCAAACCTCATTAACTGCAAAAATTGACAGCGGTAGATTTAATGGCTATTATCTAACCTATTTTGAAAATGGGAAGATAAAGGATAGTGTGCTGTATAATAAAGGGATAGAAAGTATGCACAAACGATTTCTGCCTAATGGGGATATCAATAAAATATCGGAAAAGCTGCTTATTCACAAAAATGGCAAGGCATATTTTAAAGAGGATAAAAAAGACCTGACTTTATTTACAGGTCTGGCTATTGACACTATGAAAGATATAGTTGATACAATCACTGGGAGATTTAACCCATCGGCAGGCTTTTACTATGTTGAGAAAAACTACCTCAATGGGACTATCAATGGAGAGGCAATTGAGTATTTTCAGAAAGGTAATACAAGGAAGATGTCTGGAATAACTAACTACATGGATGACAAGAAGAATGGGAAATCTGTGTCTTATTATTTAAATGGAAAAATGCGGATGGTTGGGCAGTACCATGATGATATGATGGACGGAAAATGGGTGTATTATAATGACAATGGAAAAGTAAGTCATGAGGGATCTTTTGATAAAGGCAAAAACAAAGGAACTTGGAAGTATTATTTCGGAAGCGGGAAACTAAAAGAAACCAAGACTTACACTAACGGGTATAACAACTACTCGTTTGTTGATTATTATAACAATGGAAATATTAAACAGAAGGGCAATTTCAAGAATGGCAATCGTGATGGAGATTGGGTCTGGTACTACATGGATGGCGGTATAGATACCCAAACCAAATATGCGAGTGGTAAAACATTGAGAAGATGTGATTGCTGCAACAGATACTATAATTACAATGAAGGTTGGTGTTCATTGCCAAGAGGTTTCTCATCTGGCTATTGGGATTTTATGACAGCCTCTGGGGGGCCTTACTGCTCAAAAGGATGTGCAATGAGATGCAGGTAATATACTATTAATTACACAATTAGAATATGAAAACAACAAAGTTTATTTTACTATTTTGTCTCTTGGGATTTAATCAATTATTCTTTGCCCAAAGGGCTTATTTAAATCAGCTACAAAGAGCTCAAAGGGCTCTTGCAATCCTTTCACCTGATGAACCTGAAATAGTCAACCAGTCATCTGTTAAGGACATTGATGGAAATGTATATAAAACGGTGAAGATTGGAAAGCGAATTTGGATGGCAGAGAATTTACGAGTAGTTCATTTTCAGAATGGGGATGCAATTCCTAATTTAGACAACACATTAGATACTTTAGCCTGGGCAAAAGCAACGCAATCTGCTTATAGTAATATGATTGATTATACTAAGCCTGGAAAGTTATACAATTTCTTCGCAGTAAAAGACAAACGAAATATTGCCCCCAAAGGTTGGCATGTAGCAACGGACAAGGAATGGCAAGAAATGATTGATTACCTTACAGGAGCAAATACCAATACCAACGGAGTGCATCTTGCAGAAATACAGGATACTGATAATAAGATGAAATTCATGATAAATACAGGATATCGTGGGGAGATATATGAATATTATGACAAATTGAGCGGTTTCTGGACTTCAACAATCAATGAAACTTCAGCAACTACATCTTTATGGTACACTATATTTAACAGTGACAGAGGTACTGTACTTGCCTCAAAGGATAACACTTCTGTAAAATACACAGGGTTAGCAGTCCGCTGTGTAAAAGACGCTCCGACTACTGCAAAATCTACTGCAAATTCTTCTGTAAAGAGAAAACGATAACCTATCCCAGATGAACAAAATACAAAAAGCAGCCTTACTCAAATCTCAAAATAGACCTTTAGCTGCAATATTACTGCGGATAAATACAATAGTATATGTAGCTTTTGCATTAATTGTTATTGCTCTGATATACATTCTGGCGATAAATAATTATACAATTGGAGCAGTCTTCAGCTTTGTGTTGGGCAGCAGCTTGGGATATTTACTTTATAAGCTTATAATGGAATATATTGGCTATAAGATCAATAAAAGAAAACAATAATAATTGCGATATCAACATTAAGTTGCTTTATTATTGTAGTAGCAGTTCTGATGTGCACAAAGATGGAATTTTATTGACTTTACCCCTTGTATATAAGTAAGCCTCTAATCTTATGATTAGGGGCTTTTTTGTCAGTAGGTTGACATTATCATCACCATCCTCTTTGTTGAAAATCATCTGATCTGAAATAGTGTCAAAAAACAATCTGACAGATTTAATATATAAAGAAAAATCAATACGATATGGATGATAAATTTAGAATTGATGAATTATTGCATCAAAAAGATATGAATATGACACAATTAGCAGATAAAATAGGGTTGAGTCGGACAAATCTATATAACTATCTTTCAATCAATAATTATACCATTGCCATATTAGACAAAATTGCCAATCAGTTAAATGTAAACGTCGGGGATTTATTTAAATCACCAAAGAAGATTGTCGGATTAATCTATTTCAATGATGGGATGTATTTGATTGAAGATAATGATGATTTTGAATATGTCCAAAACGAATGGAATGATTATCTGAATGATGAAAAAAATCAAGGTTAATTATGTAATTTAACCCCTAATCCTTTGGGATTTAGGGGTTGATATCTATTATAAATCATCAAAGTCTTCATCACGAATAAATTCATCCCACCATATTTTATCTTCTTTTGACCAGCCGCCATATAGAGGTGGATGATTTTTGGTGTTCGTACAAAAATCTTTCTCAACACAAAATACATCTATTCCTTCATCCTCTTCTGGTAATATGGTCTTGATGTCATTTATTTCATCTGGGAGTTGGTCATAAAGCTCTTGCATTTTTGCTGCCCAGATGATATTAGTCCTCTCTGAAAAGGATTTAGGTACATAAATAGCATCGTGGCAAGTTAAAATGCGGATGTCAGGATATTCCAGATAAAGCTCTTCTAATGTGCTAAAAATAAAGTCTGTTTCAATTTCAACAAGTTTAAAGTATATCTCCTGATTACTATTTTTTACTTCTTCAATTATCCTATTAAGCTCTGGATACATAAGTGTGAATTGTTCTCGGATAAATGAATTTGAATAACCCTCAAGGTATGGTGTTCTTTTGGTGTCTCCATTCAAGTACATTTGAAATAGCTTCTTTGCCGCTTTTTTACTTAATAGACGATGTCTAATATCCTCATTTTGTGAATTCTTTCGTTGTTTGCTACTGTCGCAATTCAGGGTGATGTTTAATCTTTCTTTTAGATCATCATAGAATGATTGTGTTTTCAAGGAAGTGCAATATCTTATAAAATCAGGATCTTTCACTATGTCTGGGTATTGTTGCTTTGCATATAAAGCAAGCATCAAAGGGAAAGAAGAACTAATATCAAATTCATTAAGTTTTTCACCATTAATAATTACATTGTTTTTCCTATAATGAGATGATAAAGAAGTGAAATTAGTATACAACCGATTAGACTTAAATTTGAAAGTAATATGCAGCCCTCCTTTTTCCCATTTGTTTAGAGAAATGACATTTCTAAACCATTTACCAGCATCTATATAATAGGTTTTATCAACTTTCACTTTGTCTATGTGACTTAAATCAATAACAACACTGTCAAAATCCGCTTTTAGCCGATTTAATACTTCTGTATGTTTTGTCGGTATAACAACCTCTTCGTTTTCTTCAATAGGCTCGTTATTAATCAAATCAAAAATGGTTGATTTTTCATCAAGTATAATACCATTGATTTGTACTTGTTGCATGAAATCATTAGTAAAGCGATATCCCATGCATTTGTGATCTACTTTTGAATAAGGGCTTCTTTCTAAAATGCCTTTTTTTACAAAGTATTTCATGTAATTCCCATACTTATCGTAGATTTTTTTTATTGACATTGCAGGTATTTCAATATAGCCATTTTGAATACTTTCTTCATACTTGGGGTGAACAAGCCTATTTACAATAAAAGATAGTAATTTGTTGATGTGTTTTGCCTTTATTTTTTTAGGCTTCCCTTTTATTCCAAAGGTGGTGTCATTGATGTTAAAATTCAATTCGTTCATAAATCTTATGTTTTTCTTTATATATACCAAAAGAAGAAATAAGTTTATTTTGTTTTGCACAACCCTAATCATATACATGTTGCGCCATTTTGTATTGTGCACATATTCAGGTTGTTATTAAGAAGGTAGGGGCGGATGAAAATTATAAAATATTTTTTTCATGCACAATCCTTATCATATATATGTTGCGCCATTTTGTATTGTGCTTATATTTAGATTGTTATTGCGGACAAAAAACGGATGGTAATTAATAATGTTTTTCATGCACAATCCTAATCATATATATGTTGCGCCGTTTTGAATTGTCTTGAATTTCTGGCTTGCGTTAGCAATAGTAGAGTGTGTAATTTTACGATTATAGATATGCTGTAATATATAAATGCTACGAGATTGTTTCTTCAACAAAATCGTAGCACTTAATTTGTCCTGTGTTTCTAATCTAAATGGATAACACATTGTTTTACATAACTGATTGAGCCCTCTAATCGGATAGCTCTTTTTAGGATGTAAACTTGTTTCGCCCATATATATTTTCTATTGCAAAATTTGAAACATCATAGTTAGTCTTTCTTTTACCTGATTTTATCCATTCAAGTATTTCATATTCAAAGAAATATAGGCGTTTTCCTTTTTTAAAATGAGGGATTTTCCTTTGTTCTACAAGTTTGTAGATGGTGTTTTTGGATCTTCCTATTAAGGTACTTACAGCGTCTATTTGCAGAATATCATTCTTATTAGACTGTGTTGTGTCTTTCTGGACAAACGAGTTGAATAAAGTTTCTATTCTATCTTGATTGTCAAGGATTAAATCTATTCTTTGGAATAGATTTGAGAAATCAGTTTTTTTTTCTGTCATAATTTTATTTTTTAGATTAAACATATATTATATCTGGTTTTGCTCCAAAAGTTGACGCAAATAGGATATTTATTTGAATATATTTTCAAGGGGGGCTCTAAACTGCTCTGCATTTAAGGATGTGTATATCTGTGTCGTATTAACTGATTTGTGTCCTAATAACTTTTGAACAGCGTAAATTTCGAACCCATTCTGGATTAGTAACGTGGCGAAAGAATGCCTAAAACAATGAAAGGTGATTTTTTTCTGTATTTGAGCGTCGTTTAGCCATTTTTTAAGGGGCATATCAATGTGTTTTTTCGCTAATCCCCCAAATATTAAATCGTTATTTTCTTTCTTTTCTCCACAAAGTGTAATAGCATCCTTAAATAGAGGGATATTTACCAATGAGCCAGTCTTAGATTGTCTTATTGTAATATAAGGTTTTTCAGCGTTAAGATATTCAATATCTCCCCACCGTAACTTTTTTATATCTCCGAAGCGAAATCCAGTCATGCAGCTAAATAATGATGCTCTTTTAAGTACTTCAATATTACAGTCTGTCGCTACCAATTTTTTTATCTCATCTAAATTGAGGAATTGACGTTTGTTTTGAAGGACTTTGATGTTTTCAGTTGAATAGTCCTCGGTTATATATTTCATTTTTCTTGCCATCTTTAATAGCTCAATGAATTTATTGAAATAAGCAGATGCTGCTGCCGATGTCAATTTTTGAGGGTTCTTTGTGGTTTTAATTTGTTTTGTACTCTGTAAGTAAGTTCGAAACCCATCAATTAAATCTTGGTTTATTTCTCCCATCTTGATGTCTCTTCCTGAAAAGTTCTTGAAATGACCTAATGCAGATTTCCATACTTGCTGTCCTTTCTGAGTAGATATTTGACTATAATAATCGGTGAATGATCTGTTTGCGTTGTTTCGGTCATAAAGACTATATTGTCTATTTATAATTTCACGCTCACGGGTGAGCCTTTCTGTTTCTGCTGCAAAATACTTTATTTTATTTAATTCTTTTTCAGCCTCAGTTTTTGGATTTACGAGAGGGTATATTTTTAAATATTCTTTTCTGTGTGCTTTTCCTGTTCTTGGATCTCTAATAGGCGGGTAGAAATCCAGATATAAACTCTTTTCAGAACCGTTTTTTAGAACTCTCTCTCTAACCTTTACTTTCGTCATACTTCATTGTTATTTAGTGTATTAATGATTTTATTGCGTGATGGATGTTTCCCGAAATAATTGTCAATGTGCTTCTTGCTGATATGACTGAACTTCCCAATTTTTGTTGTAGGGATATCATTGTCTTTAATTATCTTCCAAATACGCCTTTCTTTTAAGTTGTATTTATCCTTGATCTCTACAATTGTATAGAAGCCATCAACCATATTGTAAAGCGGTCGATCCATCTTTTTGTAATTATATACTTCGCTGAATAAAAAGTTTATTTTTTCTTTTGAAATAATTGTGAGGCGTGAAGATAGTTTAGTCGCTTTTAGCCTTCCTGAGTAGATTAAGTTATAGATGGTTTTATTGCATACACCAAGCAATTGAGCTGTTTCTCTGATGGTTAAGTATGGCTTTGAATTTAGTTCTGTATAGTTGGCATCCCTTTTAAGTTGATTTTTCTCATCAATGATTTTTTTTGTGGCCAATCGTTTTTTTAACTTGTAATGACGAGAATTGCATGTGTGGCTGCAATATTTGGTAGTAGATGTGAATGCTATAAATTCTTGTTTGCAGTACTCACATATTTGAGTAAATGTGATTATAGATTTTGTCATTTCGCCCTGTTTTAGTGTACTATATTGTACCATATTGTACCATATTGTAATGACGTGCACTAATGGGATAATTATTTGGAATTTATTCCATTTAAGAGGATTGATTAATCCCAAGGGACAAATAGGGTACAAAATAGTATACAAATATAGCTGAAGAATGGCGAGAGGAGGATAGGGCTAAAAAAGATATAGCCCTGAAAAACAGGGCTATATTTGCATTTTGTGGAGGTTGTTTGTCTTTGTTGGTGGCGATTTACTTTCCGATGCAGAACTTCGAAAATATAGACCCCAGGATATCATCGGTACTGATACGGCCAGATATCTCTCCAAGATAGTACATGCATTCTCTGATATCCTGGCTAAGGAAATCCCCTGAAATATGCATCTGTAGGCCATTTTGTACCCGTTCGATGGCGGCAAGCGCTTTGACCAATGCCTCATAGTGGCGGAGGTTGGTGACGATTACATCATTTTGTCCGACAGATGGAATATGAGCAGCTTCCATCAACTTTTGATGTAGACTATCGGTGTTGATTTTGTTTTTAGCCGAAATGAAAAGTGGTTCTTGACCGGGGATTAATGCAGTTAAGTCTGCTTTCTGAGTCTCAGAGATCAGGTCTGCTTTATTGAAAATCACAACGAGGTGTTTATCCTCAGTCATTGGAAGGACCTTTTTAGCTAAAGCAAGAATCTGTTCTTTGTCGCTGGTTCCGTCAATCATCCAAAGGACAACACTAGCCTGTTCCAGTTTGCGGAAGGTACGTTGGATTCCGAGTGATTCGATAACATCGGAGGTTTCGCGAATACCGGCAGTGTCGATGAAGCGGAAAGTGATTCCACCTATATTAATTGTATCTTCAATCACATCCCGTGTTGTACCGTGGATATCTGAGACAATGGCTTTTTCTTCATTGAGTAGCAGATTGAGAAGAGTCGATTTTCCGGCATTGGTTTCACCAATAATAGCAACCGGAACTCCATTCTTGATGGCATTTCCCACGCTGAAAGAATCAGCCAGATTGCGGATGATGCCTTCGATTTCATCGGCTAATATGCGTAGTTGAGAGCGGTCAGCAAATTCCACATCTTCTTCGCTAAAATCAAGCTCCAGCTCGACCAATGAGACGAAGTCAAGCATTCTGCCACGTAGGTTTTCCAGTTCGGAGCTGAATCCTCCACGCATCTGATTCATTGCTAACCGATGGGTGGCTGCTGAGGTCGATGCAATCAAGTCGGCTACCGCTTCAGCTTGTGATAGGTCCATTTTTCCATTCATAAAGGCTCGCTGGGTAAATTCTCCCGGCAAGGCTGAGCGACAACCGTTTTCAATCAGTAGTTGCAGAATTTGTTGTTGGATATATAATGACCCGTGGCAGGTGATTTCCACCGTATTTTCTCCGGTAAATGAATTTGGCCCATGAAAAACGGCAATCAGCACATCATCAATCGGTTCTTCATTTTTAATGATAGAACCATAACTGAGGGTGTAGGGTTTTTGGGTGGATACCGATTTTCCCTGTTTTACCGGGCGGAATATTTTATCACATATCGTTAATGCTTCTTCTCCCGAAACACGGATAAGAGCAACACCTCCCGCGCCGGGTGCTGTGGATACGGCACAAATTGTTTCTTCGTGAATCATTTTAGATATTTATTTAAGTTCAGATTTAGTTCTTTCCGTTTACAGACTCAATACCTGTCGCAATTTCAGGGATAATCCCTTTTTCAACATAAATGCGACGCATGTGTTTACGCAAAAGCGGACGACGTTTTTCGTAAATGAAAGCAGCCAGGATGCAAATAACACCATTCATCAGGATTACGTAAGGAATGCCAATCCATTTTTCCAGAACTCCGAGCAACATACCACCAATGGGGCTGGTGCCCATTAGCGCCATGGTATAGAAGCTCATCACGCGGCCTCTCATCCTTTCGTCTGAGATGGTTTGAAGTTGTGTGTTCAATGATGCCACTGACGCAATAAATGAAAAGCCGATGGGAAAACAGACCAGGTAAGCAATTCCTGATATTTGGGTAAATGCCAGAATAACCGTTGCGGCTCCCAATATAAAGGTGGATATCATGATAACTTTTCCCAAACCGATTACGCTCTTGCGGGCGGCCAGGTAAAGCGCTGCAACCAAAGCTCCGGCTCCGATGGATGACATCATATAGCCCAGCGTGTCGCTATTCCCACCTAAGGTGTCTTTGGCAAATGCGGGCAATATAACCAATAGCGAAAATCCGAAAAAGCTGATGACCGTCACCATGATTAATATGCTCCTTATGGTCAGTGAATTGACGGCATAGCTGATTCCTTCGTTCATTTCCTGTACCACGCTTTTATGCGATATCTTTTTGACCAAAGGGGTAATACTCATTCGGAAAAAAGATGCTAAAACGGCAATGTAGGAAATTGCATTTATAGAAAAACATAATCCTTCTCCGATAATGCCAATCAGAATTCCACCAATAGATGGGCCGATAAGTCGGGCAGCGTTGAAAATCGCAGAGTTCAGGGCAATGGCATTACTCAAATCTTCTTTGCGGTCAACCAATTGTACCGTAAAAGAATGTCGTGCCGGCATGTCGAAAGCGCTGATAATTCCCACAAACAGGCTAAGCGTCATGATGTGCCATACCTGAATGTGGTTGGTCAGGACGAGAGCTGCCAGTATGGTAGCCTGCAACATATACATAGATTGGGTGACCACCAGTAGCTTATAACGGTCGAATCGGTCAATCAATACACCTGTAACCGGTGTCAGGAAGAAGCTGGGCAATTGTGCGGCCAGAGTTACAGAGGCGAGTAGAATCACAGAACCTGTTAATCGGTACACCAACCAGCTCAATGCTATCTGTTGGATAAAAGTACCAATTAGTGAAATCCATTGGCCATAAAAATAGAGTCGGTAGTTGCGCGAACGAAGCGATGAAAAGGCTCCCAGAATAGCCTCTGTATTGTTGGGTATCAGCTCGATAAGCCCCTTCCAGCCGCCCAGAAATCCTTTCCCGTTATCGTGATTGCTATTCATCTCTTCTATTTTTATGCAAAACTACAACATATTTTGGGGGAATGGAAAAATGCGACGCTGTTTAATTCGGCATAAGGTGTCGCAATAAATGGATGAACACCTGCGGTAGAACTGCATTTTCCCTTATCTTTGCCGGGTTGATAATACAATAAGGTAAATGCTGATTTGATGGATGTTTACTATAAAAAGATAGAGAAAGTGGTTTTGCCAAATACATATATTATGGAGAATCCATTGGCGAAAAAGCAGATTCGTTTGGCTAGGACAGATGATTATCCGGCAATTTTATTTGTATATACTCCATTTATCACAGATACTACAGTAACCTTCGAGTATGATGTTCCCCCGATATCGGAATTTGCAGCACGATTGGAAACTATTGCTCAGACTTATCCGATTTTGGTTTTAGAAGTCGATGAGAGGATTATCGGGTATGCTTATGCTGCTTCATTTAAGCCGAGGGCAGCCTATCAGTGGGTGGCTGAAACAGTCATTTATCTTCGTCCGGATTGTGGTGGACATGGCCTGGGGCAACTGCTTTACTTAGCATTGATTGAAGTGCTGAAATTACAAGGTATCTGTCAGGGGATTGGCGTGATTACAGCTGAAAATATGGTAAGTGTCGGATTTCACCGTAAAATGGGCTATCATGAATCTGCCCGTTTAGAAAAAGTCGGCTTTAAATTTGGGCGATGGTTGGATGTTCTTTGGATGCAGAACCAGTTTGCTCAACTTCCGGAACGGCCCCAAAGAATTCGATCGATAGGAGATATTGTCGATACAGACGATTTCAAAACATTATTATTGCAGATAAATTCTCGTTTAAATAATTACTAATCACCATAACCATGAAATTCATTAGACTTAAATTATTCGTCGCATTTGCATTGATTGTCTCTTTCGCGGCAAATGCCGGAGGTAAAGAAAAGCCCCTGACAAAAGCAGAAAAAGCCTGGTTTGATAAAAAAGAATGGTTGCAGGGGATAGCAGCCCAGCCTAATCCTTCTATAGATATTGCTACATTTGCCCGTCATTATAAAGCTCATCCTGAGAGATGGCAGTTGGCATTTAAGTTTATCAAAGAACATGACCTGACCACATTGCCTTTGGGTAAACAGGTCTTAAGTGATGATGTGACTGTAAATGTACAGGAATATACCACCCGAGAACCCGGAAATGAATGGCTGGAAGGGCATCGCAAATACATTGACTTACAGTATATGGTAACCGGAAAAGAATTACACGGTTCTGCGAATTTGAGCGAAGGGACGGTGGTGAATCCGTATAATGAAGGAAAGGATGTTGGTCATTGTACCGTGCCTGTGATTACCTATTATGTGGCAACTCCACAGCGCTTTTCCATTTATTTCCCAAATGATATTCACATCACAAACCTTCAATACGGGGAAAAAGCCCTTGTGCGTAAAGTGGTGTTCAAAATCAAGGTTGATTAATCGTATTCCGAATAATTAAATAAACGAAATCACCGAACCGGTACCTCTGGTTTGGTGATTTTTTTATTCCTGTATTTGTGTAATTCAAAGAAAAACAATACTTTTGCAGTCCGATTATTATCTAACCGAGAGGAAAGATTTAAAAGGTATTGAGAATGTTGTGTCCGATGTTCGAAAATGCCTGATTTTTAGTAACTAACAATTTTAAAAACAAACAAGCAGTGGATACTTTAAGTTATAAGACCATTTCTGCTAACAAAGCAACTGTACAAAAAGAGTGGGTTGTAGTTGATGCTACAGACCAGGTTTTGGGTCGTCTTGCTTCAAAAGTTGCAAAACTTTTGAGAGGCAAATACAAACCTAGCTTTACTCCCCACGTTGATTGCGGCGATAATGTAATTATCATCAACGCCGACAAAGTGAAATTGACCGGTAACAAATGGAATGACCGTGTGTATTTGTCACACACTGGCTACCCGGGTGGTCAAAGAGAGAACACTCCAGCAACTATCCTGAAAAAAGGAGAAGAGCGTCTCTACAAAAAAGTAGTTAAAGGTATGCTTCCTAAAAACAAACTGGGAGACAAATTATTGGGCAACCTTTATGTTTATGCAGGAACTGAGCATCCTCACCAGGCTCAAACTCCTAAATCAATTGATATAAACTTACTTAAATAAGAAAAATGGAAGTAGTTAATGCAATCGGAAGACGAAAAGCAGCAGTTGCTCGCGTTTTCGTTAGCGCAGGAAGCGGTAAAGTTACTATTAACAAACGCGAACTTGAAAATTATTTCCCTTCAACTATCCTTCAGTATATCGTAAAACAGCCGTTGAACAAACTGGGTGTTGCTGAACAATACGATATCAAAGTAAATGTTGGTGGTGGTGGTTACAAAGGCCAGGCAGAAGCTTTGCGTTTGGCAATCGCTCGTGCTTTGATTAAAATTAATCCGGAAGACAAATCTGCTTTGAGAAAAGAAGGTTTCGTTACTCGCGATCCACGTGAAGTTGAGCGTAAAAAACCGGGTCAACCAAAAGCAAGAAAAAGATTCCAGTTCAGCAAACGTTAATGTTTGTACCAGCGGTACTGGCGGGCATAGTACGTTTAGTATCCAAATTATCAGGACTTATTGTGCATAACAAAACTACCTGGTAATTGATTCAGTAGAATGTAAACGAATAAAAAACAAAACAATGTCAAGAGTAGATTTTGATCAGTTATTAGAAGCAGGTTGTCACTTCGGACACTTGAAAAGAAAGTGGAACCCAGCTATGGCTCCTTATATCTTCATGGAGCGCAATGGTATTCATATCATTGACCTTTACAAAACAGTTGCTAAAGTAGACGAGGCAGCAAACGCTCTTAAATCGATTGCGAAATCAGGAAGAAGAGTTCTTTTTGTTGCAACTAAAAAACAAGCTAAACAAGTTGTTGCCGACAAAGCAGCAAACGTAAATATGCCCTTTGTAATCGAACGTTGGCCAGGCGGTATGCTTACCAACTTCACTACCATCCGTAAATCTGTTAAGAAAATGTCAGTAATTGACAAAATGGAGAAAGATGGTACTTTCGATAACCTTTCTAAAAGAGAGAAACTTCAAATTACCCGTCAACGTGCTAAACTTGAGAAAAACTTGGGTAGCATCGCTGATTTGACTCGCCTTCCGGCTGCTATCTTCGTTATTGACGTAATGAAAGAGCACATCGCAATCGCTGAAGCAAAACGTCTGGGTATTCCAGTTTTCGGTATCGTAGATACTAACTCTGATCCTAAAGATATCGACTTCGTAATCCCGGCTAATGACGATGCAACTAAATCAATCGAAGTAATTCTTGATGCAGTTTGTCGCGCAATGGCTGAAGGTCTTGAGGAAAGAAAAGCAGAAAAAGTAGACACTGAAGCTGCTGAAGCTCCTGCTCAAAAAAGAGAAAGAAAAGCTAAGCCTGCTAAAAAAGAAATCATTCAGAAAGAAGACACTGAAGCATTGAATGCTAAAGTGGTTGATAAATTCAAAGCAGACGAAGAGTAATATCTTTTAGCTACCAGATATGAGTAACGAGCTACCGGCTTTCCAATAGGATGCTTGTAGCTCGTCACTTGTGTTCAGTGGCTTTTTTTATTTCAAATAGAATCATAACCTTTTAAATTAGATAAAATATTATGGCAGTATCATTGGCTGATATTACCAAGCTTCGTAAAATGACCGGAGCAGGTATGATGGATTGTAAAAACGCTTTAGCTGAAGCAGAAGGCGATATCGAAAAAGCAATCGAAGTAATCCGTAAAAAAGGACAGGCTTTCGCAGCTAAACGTTCTGACCGAGAAGCGGCTGAAGGTTGCGTATTGGCAGGTGCTAAAGATGGCTTCGCTGCAATCGTGGCTATCAAATGTGAAACTGACTTCGTTGCAATCAACGCAGACTTCGTTGCTATGACTAAATTGGTTTTGGATGCAGCCTTGGCTAACCAACCTAAAACAATCGAAGAATTGGCAGCTGTTACTGTTGATGGTCGTACTATTGCAGAAATCATCACTGACCGCTCAGGTATCACCGGCGAAAAAATGGAATTAGGTTTCTACGAAATCGTTGAAGCTGCTTCTACTGTAGCATACATCCACCCGGGTAACAAACTGGCTACTATTGTTGCTTTCAACCAGGCTGGTGTTGATACTCAGGTTGCAAAAGACGTTGCTATGCAGGTTGCTGCGATGAACCCTGTTTCATTGAGCAAAGAAGATGTTCCTGCTGAAATCGTTGAAAAAGAATTGTCTATCGGTCGCGAAAAAGCACGTGAAGAAGGTAAACCTGAAAACATGTTGGACAAAATCGCTCAGGGCCGTTTGAACAAATTCTATCAGGATTCAACGTTGTTGGCTCAGGCTTTCATCAAAGATGGCAAAGTAAGCGTTGCTGATTACATGAACTCTCAAAGCAAAGGTTTGACTGCTACAGCATTCAAACGTGTTACTCTGAACGTAGAATAGTATATTTCATTTCTTTCTATATGAAAAGAGGCAGCCGTGATGGTTGCCTCTTTTTTAGTTCAGTATGGGTGTAACTTCTGAAATATTAAAATAGAAAAGCCGAATCGATTTTTGTTTTCGATTCGGCTTTTATTATCAGTCGAATGTCGGTATTTATTTCTCCCTGAAATACTCATCCAGCATTCTTTTTGCTGCAATGAAGGAGCTGATTTCACCTTTGAGGACTTTTTGTTCCATATGTTTGAGTTCCGTCTCACGATGGTGGTTTTTATAGAAGTGGTTTTTCAGGTTTTCATTGATGGATTCATACATCCAATACTTCGCCTGTTCACTTCTTCGGAAATCAAAATAGCCATTGATCTTGGTGAAATCCATATACTCATAGACCATATCCCAGATTTCAGTGATTCCTAATCCGTAATAGCCGGAGTAAGTCAGAACTTTAGGTGACCATCCGGACTGGGTAGCCGGAAAGAGGTGAAGGGCATTGCGGAATTGAGCCTGGGCTAACTGAGCCTTTTCAATGTTATTTCCATCAGCTTTATTAATGACAACGCCATCGGCAAGCTCCATGATACCTCGTTTTATGCCTTGCAGTTCGTCTCCGGTGCCGGGAACCTGCAACAGCATAAAGAAATCCACCATAGAGTGTACAGCGGTCTCAGACTGTCCTACGCCGACTGTTTCGACAACAATGGTATCAAACCCAGCCGCTTCGCAAAGAATAATCGTTTCGCGGGTTTTACGGGCAACCCCACCTAATGACCCTGCCGAAGGCGAGGGGCGAATAAAGGCATTTTCCTGAACGGATAATTGCTCCATACGGGTTTTATCACCAAGGATACTTCCTTTGGAACGCTCACTACTGGGGTCGATGGCCAATACAGCTAGTTTTTTCCCTTTCGCAATTAAGTGCATGCCAAAAGTGTCGATGGAGGTGCTTTTTCCGGCCCCGGGAACACCTGTTATGCCGACACGTATTGCATTTCCCGCATGAGGAAGACATTTCTCAATCACCTCCTGGGCTACTGCCTGGTGTTCGGTTTTTGAGCTTTCCACCAATGTTACAGCCTGACTCAGGATGGTACGGTCTCCCCGCAAAATGCCCTCTACATATTCATCCGGAGTATAATGTTTTTTCTTTTGTCGTTTTTTTAAATACGGATTGACTGTGGGTGGTTGTTCGATACCCTTGTTTACACTCAGACCACCGAATTCATCTTTATTTTCAATATGTTCCATAATCGGTATGAAAAGAATAAGACACAATGAATCTGCATTTGTACATATTCTTTGTGTCTTAATGAATTATTAAATGAAATAAGCTTATTCTACAGAATCATCTCCTTTCAGGTTCAATACTTCGTTGTCGTTGCCTTTATCGAAGTATTGTTTGCGAAGCGGATTGGCTTTGGCTTCGAAATACCTTTTCCGGGATTTGAATACATCAATGGCCAGATAAAGAGCCTGGAGGAATGATTCCTCTGATGCTTTGTTTTGACCGGCAATGTCATAAGCGGTACCATGTGCAGGTGATGTCCTGATAACAGGCAATCCGGCTGTATAATTGACACCAAGATCCATTGCCAGGGTTTTGAATGGAGCTAAGCCCTGATCGTGATACATGGCCAGTATTCCATCGTACTTAGCGAACTGACCCGCTCCGAAAAAGCCGTCAGCAGGGAAAGGTCCAAAGCTCATAATTCCCATCTCCTGGGTTTGTTTCAGGGCAGGGATAATGATTTCTTGCTCTTCAGTGCCGATTACGCCACCGTCGCCGGCATGAGGATTAAGAGCCAATACAGCAATGCGTGGCTTTTGCAAACCGAAATCAATGGTTAGCGTATTATGGAAAGCTTTGATTTTATTGATAAGGTCTGTTTTGTTGATGGCCGAAGCTACGTTGGACAGCGGAATATGACCGGTAACCAATGCAACACGAAGTGAATCTTTGAGCAGAATCATCATCGCTTTACGGCCTTTGCCCAATTTTTCCTGGAAGAATTCTGTGTGTCCCGGAAATTCAAATTCACTGGACTGGATTGTCTCTTTGTTGATAGGAGCAGTTACAAATACATCGAAAAGCCCTTTTTCATACTCTTCGGATGCCCTTTTCAAAGCCAGAAAAGCAGCTTCTCCGGCAGCCGCGGTTGGCTTTCCCAGTTCTACTTTCAGCTCTTCATCTACACAGTTTACAATGTTGATGCGGTTTTCAGCCGCTTCAGATGCTGAGTTGATAATGCTATAGTTAATGCTGGGCAGTTCGAGTGTTTTACGGTGATAGGCCATAACTTTGGGTGAACCGTAGATAACCGGAGTGCAGATTTCCGTAATCCGTGGGTCTGAAAATGCTTTCAGGATTACTTCATATCCGATACCGTTGATGTCACCATGGGTTATCGCTACTTTTATCTTGTTTTCTTGCATATTGAATTGGATCAGGTATGTTAATGTTTAAGTGTAATTTGATTCGCAGCAAAATGCTTTGAAATTCGCCCTAAATTACAACATTTTGAAGAAATAGCTTCTATTCGTCGGCTTTCTTTTTTGATTCCTCGGTCGAAAGCATTCCGCACGCAGCAAAAATATCTTCCCCGCGTGAAGCTCTGATTGTTGTGTGTAATCCACTCTTCGTTAGAAAGTCCCTGAATTCGAACATCCGTTTTTCATCTGATGAGTTCAGGTTAATGCCGGGAATTGCATGAAAGCGAATCAGGTTAATCCGGCAGTCCAGCCCTTTCAGCAATTGAGCTAATGCGTTTGCATGACGAGGACTGTCATTGAAATCTTTGAACATGATATATTCAAAAGAAAGCCTTCGCTGTTTGGAAAAGTCATATTGTCTCAGCATTTCAACCAGCTCTTTGATGGGGAATGCTTTTTCAGCCGGCATGATAGATAACCGTTCATCGGGGAAAGGGGAGTGGAGGCTAATTGCCACATGGCATTGGCTCTCTTCCAAAAAGCGGAGCAATCCTTTTTTTAACCCACTGCTTGATACGGTGATTCTTTTGGGGCTCCAGGCAAATCCCCACGTAGCTGTTAGGATTTCCAGCGCTTTAAATACATTTTCCGTATTGTCGAGCGGTTCGCCCATCCCCATAAATACGAGATTGGTCAACGACTCACTTTCCGGAATTGATTCTATCTGATTGATGATTTCACCGGAGGTTAGGTTGCCGCTAAAGCCTTGTTTGCCGGTCATGCAAAAGAGACAATTCATCTTGCACCCGACTTGTGAAGATACGCACAGCGTTGCCCGTTCTTTGTCAGGGATATAAACCGATTCGATGAATTGGTTTTCATTTGCTCCAAACAGGTATTTGATGGTTCCATCCTGAGACTTTTGAGCAGAGACAGGAGTGGAGCGTCCGACAATGTATTTCTCTTTAAGCTGATTTCTGGCCTTTAAGGAAAGGTTCGTCATTTCATCAATTGATGTAACCCGCTTTTGGTAAAGCCAGTCACATATTTGCTTAGATGTAAATCCCGGCAGTCCAAGGAGTTTTACAATATCTGTCAGTTCGTTGAGTGTTTTGCCTAATAAAGTATCTTGAGTCATAACGACATTAAATTCTGATTGTTAAGGGCAAAGGTACGAAGATTTTACCATATAACGATTTCCGCTTTGATTGAGACGTTGGTAAAATAAAAACGAGGACATCTCAAAAAGAAATGTCCTCGTTTCAATACTATATTTCGCTGATTAATAGAATCTGATTCTGTTGTCTTCGATGTCAGCTCCTTTTTTCAGGGTTTCCATCATCTGATACATCAGGCGATACATGTAGTTGCCCTGAAGATTTTTTATCTCTGCTTTGGCGTCAAACTTCTGGTTGCCTACAGTTTCGTTGGTAACAGTGATAACGTATACACCACTTTTACCTTTGATTGGGCCTGTTAGTTTTCCTTTAGCAGTGTAAGGTGCGATACCACACAGGGCAGGTTCATCGCCGATACCGGTGATGCGGGCAGTGTTGAAGCTTACAAATTTCGCTGTGTCAAGACGACTTCCAAACGCTTGTGCATAGCCGGCGAGTGAATTGATGTTTTTCGCTTTCAGGTCTGCAATGATTTTATCCCCTTTCTTGTCAGCCAGGATTTCTGCTTTCAGTCTGTCTTTAACCACTTCAAGCGGAGAGTATCCTTTTTTCACGATACCATCGACAGCAGCAGCTACCAGATAACTTCCTACTTCGAAGATATTTGAAACATCACCTTTAGATGCTTGGAATATCCAGTGTACAATCTGACGGGCATTTCGTACCTCTCCGAGATTGTAATCGTTTTGTCCTACTACTTTATTGTCAAGAACAACGTAACCGCTTTTTGGCGCGTTTTCCGCAAATGCCGAACTTGAGTTGTTGTTGATGATATACTGGCTGAGTTTACCGTAAAGAGAACCGGTTGTCTTTTTACTTGGGATAACTTCATTAATGATAGAAGCCAGTTTTACTTTCTGGATAGCAGCCGTTTTTTCAGTAACCTGAATTACGTCGATGCCGTACATTGTTTTAACTTTGGTATAGCCATTAACCGGAGTGCTGAAACATGCATCCTTGAATTCTGCACCCATGCTCTTCACTGCAATTTCTTCGTTGAACCAACCGAAGTCGCCGCCCTGACGAGCGTTTTGAGCGATTGAGAACTTAGCTGAAAGGGCATTGAAGTCACCACCGTTTTTCAATACATTCATGATACTGTCAGCCAATTGGTTGGTTTTAGCTTCATCGGTGATTTGAAGTAAGATATGACGGGCTTTAACAGAGTCCGGAGAAACAGATTTAGCAACAATGCGGTGCATCATATAAGAGTTTCCATTCAGGTATGGTCCCATCACCTGTCCGTCTGAGCCTCCGTTAACGAATGCTTTAACGTTTTCAGGAAGGGTTCTTACAGGCATGAATGCGTCAACATATTGAACATCCGAGTTTTCGTTTACAACGTCAGATACTGAAGTTGTAGTAGAGAATTCCTGTTTAACCGCGTTGATTTTAGTTTCAACTTCTTTGAAGTCGTCCTTGCTTGGAGCAACTTTAACTGCAATGTATTTAACCGCACGGGTTTCATCCTGTTTGAAGCTTTCTTTGCGTTTGTCGTAAAGAGCTTTCAGTTCGCTTTCAGTTACCTGGATCGATGAATCAGGAATAGAGAAGTATGGCTTCATTGCGTAAAGGAAATCTACGCTTTTTTTACCTCCTTCGAATGCGTTTTTAGCTTCAAGTGTATTAGGAGCAACCGATTTAGCCAGCAACATGCTGTATTTCTCTTCCAGACGTTGTTGCTTGATGGTTTTTTGCCAGTAAGCCCAGTATTTTTTCAGTTCCTGGATTTGTTCAGCCTGTTCGCCTTTGTATTTATCCTTGTTGTCATCGTTGATAACTTTGAGGAAATTCAGCAGCGCTGCTTTGTCGAACATACCGGTCTGAGGATTTGCAAAAATGCGCAGGCGCTGAATCATAGGGGAAATGTGCTCGCCCTGAATCATGTCAAACATCTCTTCAGATGAAACGCTCAGGCCTACAGCCGTTGCATGTTCGTTAATCAGGGTTTCGCGTACTAAGCTTTCATACACCGATTCACGGATGTTTGAAACATACTCTTCAGGAAGAGTAGATTGTCCGGTTTCCATTTTGTAAACTGTAGTCAGTTCTTCTATACGGCTTTGGAATTCGTTTGAAGAAAATGATTTTCCGTTTACTACTACCACTTTATCTTTCGATTGGCGGAAAAAGGTCTGTCCGGAGTTCAGGAAGTCCCCGATGATGAAAGCAAATAAAGCCAAGCCGATGACACCAACAATGAGGCCGGCTCTGCTTCGGATTCGTTCTAATGTAGCCATTTATTTAATTTTCTGGATTTAATTAGGGTATTAATTTTAAGTTAGGGCACGAAGATACAAAAAATGCTATGAATACAAATGGAGCTGTGAAAAAAAACGAACCCTTTATGTCACTTTAAGCCGTATCAGGTCGATTCTGGTGGCCGATACTTTGATGATTTTAAAGCTATGTGTCCTTATATCAATGGTTTCGTTTGGTTTAGGGAATTTGTGGTGGTGAAACAGTATTAAGCCTGCCAGTGTCGTGTAGGCTTCGTTTTCTTCAAGATTCAGGTGGTATTGGGCGTTGATTTTATCGATTTCTATTTTTCCGGAGAAAATATATTCGTTGTTGCCTACCTGTTTCGAGATGTAGGTTTGCGTGTCATGTTCATCTTCAATTTCCCCGAAAATCTCTTCTACCAGGTCTTCCATCGTAACAATACCGGCCACGGCGCCGAATTCATCAAGGACGGCCGCAATGCTTTTCTTTTCTGCCATCAATTGCTTCATGAGCTTGTTGGCTGTCATTGTCTCGGGGACCATTGGGATCTGAGTGATGCAAGAATGCCAATCGACCGGCTTCTCAAACATCTCCGAGGTATGGATATATCCCAGAATATTGTCAAGGTTTTCGCGGAAGACGATTATCTTGGATAAGCCGGTTTCGATAAAAATATCCAGCAGATGCTCCAGCTTTTCGTTCCATTCCACGGCCACGATTTCAGAGCGGGGGACGATGCAATCCCTGAGTCTGATTTTGGAGAAGTCAAGTGCGTTCCGGAATATTTTTACTTCCGGTTCAATTTCTGCAGTATTAGAGGCTTCGTCAATGCTTTTCCGGATCATATTATCCAGGTCGACTTTTCCAAAAGACTCTTGTCTGTCGCTGCCGGTTCGTTTTACGCCACATAAGGCAAGCAGTTTAATGCTAATAAATGAGGCTGCTTTGCAGCATGGGGTAAGTATTAAATAGAGTAGGGCCAGCGGATAGGAAAGTGTACGTATCCAGCCGATGGAATTTAACCGGAAGAGCGTGCGGGGAATAAATTCACCGATAATGAGAACCGCAAACGCATTGATTAATATTAAAATGAGTGTCAACGTGAAATTGCTGTGACAGAAAGATTGCAGGAATGGAAGCGCAATCTTGCTGAAAAAGAGGATGAAGCCGACGATTGAGATGAAATATCCGACCTGGAGAGTTGTGATGAAGTTGACTGGATGTTTGAAATAGTGCTTCAGTATGCTGCCGGATATCCCGTTTTCTTTCATACAGAGCTCCAGCCGTAGTTTATTGGCCGACAGAAATGAAATTTCGATGCCAGCAAAAAATACGGAAAAGGTCAGAAATATGACTAAACCGGGAAAAAGCATACGTGTGGTGCCAGGGAGCTATTTTGAATCGTTGATATAAAATATCCCCTGTATTTTATGGATTTTGTAACTGGTCATCTGTTCGTTTGATTCGAAGCCGATACCTGTTATAATTTTGCTGATCTGGTTGATTTTAATCTGCTTGTTTGAGTATATTTTCTGTTGGTACTGGTCCCAGAAAAGTTCGTCAGTTTCAAAGGTTTCACCAACCAGATTGAGGATTTTGACGTTTTTCTTTAGTCTCCACAATTTCCGGGGCACATAGAAAAATGCAGAGTCTGCTTTTATGCTTGCTTCCACATGCAAGGCCGAGTCAAACTTTTCTACGTAGATGCCTTTCGGAAAACTCCAGTAAGCCTCCGCACTCCGTTCAAATATAGCCCATTCATCTGCTACCAGACGATAGCGGGTGATTCCTGAATCAGAAATTAACGAGGATACATTTTTGGTAAGCAAGGTTGGTACCTTGCTTACGTCTTTAAATGACCGTATGGTTTCACTCTCCTGTTTTGAGCAGGATGCGATTGTCAAAATGGTGCCGAAAATAACCAGATTGAAGAAAAAACGATGTTTTAGGTTGTTACGGAAACTATGATGAAAGTGCATTATTGATTACTCCAGTTTGCGTTTAAAGAACCAGAACTCATCCAAAGTCAGGCTGACGGTGAATTTGAGATAGTTTTCATACAAGAAAGACGAATATTCCGGTTTCATTCTGCTGTACTCAACAGATATGTTTAGGAAAGATGATTGTGTCGGTATTTTCTTTAACGGTAATCCAAGACCGGCACTTACCCCAAATTCGCTAAGGTTGCTGTTTTTTACATTCAGGTAATTATTTGAATAATAACCTCCAAAGCGATAGCGCATTCTTTCATAATAGCGGCGTCCTAAAGCATTAGGCGTGAATTCAGCGCCGGCTGAAATTCTGGTGCGGTTGTTGAGTGTATCCTTGTAGCTGTAATATTGAGCATCAGCCCATTTCTGATACGTACCGTCCAGTGCGACATGCCATTGCTTATTTAGCTGCATAGACAGACCGGCTCCATAGGTTTCGGCAAGTTCGAATTTTTTTGCCAGTGTGACAGAATCCCCCTTGTACACCAGCTTTTTAGCCGTGGAGTTCAGATTGACCTTTGGGATGTATTTAAGTCCTATGCAAATGCTCCGGTCTTTACTGATATTCGTAAAAAATTGGGCTCCGAATTCCGGCTTAAATGCTCTTACCCGAATTTCATTGGTGATGATTGAGGCGGTTGTGCTACCTGTAAAATAGGTTTGGCTGGTGTGGCTGATTGTACCGAACAGATAGTTCAGGTTAACCCCGAGAGATACGTGGTTAAATAATCTGCCGGCGATACCCAGATATGCCTGAGAGAATCCTCCGCTACCGTAATAACTGTTTTCAGCAAAGTTACTGGTCTGTCCTTTGGGTTTGATGGAATCCCCGAACTGGTAACCGACAAAAGAATAGGGTAGGATTCCCACACTGGCTCCAATCCCTTTTGCGATTGGGAATTGCATGGCGATATAGTCAATGTTGCCGTTGTAATTGGTGGATTTCATGGCGCCTTGTTTGAAGTTGCCAATTTCACCTTTCAGACCGAAATCAAACAGGAAGGTGGTGGAGTCAATTACCGAATACGATGCCGGGTTGTTCGGGTTGATTTGTTTCTTGTCGCGCGTTCCTAATGAAGTTCCCCCCATGGCTCGGCTGGCGCCAAATCCGCTTTCGGCCAATTGTCCATAACCATATCGGGTGTAAGGAGAATAGGTGCTGTTCTGTGAAAAAGAGGGAATAGCAATGGCTAAAGCAAAGAAGCCTAGCGCGATGGATTTAATTTTTTGCATTGTATTCGAGTAAACTGTTTAAGCCTTTCAAAACAAGATATTCATCTGCAAAGATGGAGCTTTTTAACCTTTCGCCAAAATAAAAAGCGTCGCCTCCGGTTAAAAAAATCAAAAGGTTCTGATTTCGCTCTCTGAAGTGGTGGATATAGGATTCTATTTCAAAAATCATACCCTGTGCAACTCCCGCACGGATGGCGGTTTCCGTGTTATATCCAAGCAGAGGGGTATCCCCGGTTTTAGAGATTAACGGTAATTTCCCCGTAAACTTGTGTAGTGCCTTAAATCGCATTTCAAGTCCGGGAGCAATATTGCCCCCAGGATAATTCCCCGAGGAGTCAATGAAGTCGTAAGTAATGGCGGTTCCGGCATCTATCACCAGAATGTTTTGGTTCGGATGCATTGCCCAGGCGCCGGCTACAGCCGCTATGCGATCATGCCCCAACGTTTCCGGTGTATGGTAAGTAATTGTAAAGGGGAGTTTTAGGGTGTGACTGAGTGTGAAAAATAGTGGCGCAAGTTTCTTGATACCGAATAAAACTGATTCTGGTATCTCGATCACTGAGGATAATATGGTTGCATCAATCTGATGCCCATCGATAAACTCTTCAATAAAACGGCTAGTCAATGCTGCTGTTTTGATTTGAGCTATCATTTGGCCATTCTTAAAAATAGCCAGTTTAGCCTGGGTATTTCCCTGATCAATGATGAGATTCATGTTGTTTTCGTTCACTATTTTCGGCAAAGATAGTCAACATCGGCGGTAATGGATAGGATTTCGTTGAAATGAAGGCGAGAATACGATCTTGGGAAAAAACATATCCAAAGTTTCAGGCTTTGGATATGTTGCGCGGTGCGAATCAAGAGTACGTTCAGTTGTGCTTCGAAAATAGAACCGTTTGCATACGAGTGAGTCCCAAAAGTCAGTTAAGACTTGTGGGACACGCTCTTTCTGTGTGCTGGAAATTTTATATCTCCCTGAATGGGAAAACGTCTTCCGGAGGCAAATCCGGCTTGTTCTTTCCCTTTTGAATGTTTTGGGCAAATGCAGTTGTTCCCAGCATGCTGCCGAGCCCCATGCTTTCAACCGCTGTACTCGGTACAATCACGATGGTGGAATTGGTCTTGAGTCCTTCGTACAGCATATTCATGGCGCGCAGGTGGAATGCAGTCGGATTTTCACTATAGGTTTTAGAGGCTTCTTCAAATTTACAGGCAATCTGACGCTCTGAATCCCCGAGGATAACTCTCGCCTGGCGTTCCCGTTCTGCCTGAGCTTCCATGGACATGGCAGCTTCCAGTCCCTGAGGAATCAATACATCTTTTACCTCTACTGAAATCACGTTTATGCCCCAGGGCTCGGTTCGTTCGTCAATAATGCGTTGCAGCAAGGTGCTCATTTTATCTCGGCCTTCCAGCATGTCTGATAGCAGGGTTTTTCCGATTACGTCGCGCAGGGCGGTCTGTGAAGCCCAACTGATGGCGCTGTAATAGTCGGCCACGTCCAGCGCTGCTTTAATCGGGTCAATCACTTTCCAGAATAGCACGGCATCTACATCCACCGGAACGGTATCTTTGGTCAATGTTTTTTCGGCTTTAAAGGATGTACTGATCACCCGGATGTCAATCCAGTAGGCAATATTGTCCACGATGGGAATGATGAAAAAGATACCGGGACCACGTAATGACTGAAATTTGCCCAGTCGGAGTACCACGGCCCGGGTCCATTGGTTTGCTACTTTTGTTGCTGAGGCTGCAATTAAAGCAATTACAGTAAACAGGATCATTATCTTTGCGCTGTCCGGCGATTCCAGATTGCCCGTTGTGGCATAGGTAATGCCGATTCCTGCCAACTCAATGACTACAAAGAGTAATGCAGAGATGGAATAGTTGGTTTGCATGGTGAGTGAGGGTTAAATGAGATTTGTGTTTAATGCTTATTTGGGGAGTAGTATTGTAAATGTTCTGGTAATCAACTATAAAACGATTGGGGTGAGCAGTTGGTTTTTGTTTTCAGTGAGATTTCTATCATGTCGTTTTTCAACAAGGCAAAGACAGCAAAAGGTAATCCGTACGACATCGTTTCGGACTGAAAACGGATAGGCATTAAGCCTTGTTTTTCTGCCAAAATTTCCGAAATAGCCACACGTTTTGTCATATCCGTCCCGATTTTATTAACTTTGCGTGGATATAAGTGTAATGTATGCTTGATTTTCCGCAAATATCATCCCGTTGGTTGCGAAGGAATGCTCCCTTTGTCGGAATTGTATGGTTCTGGGCATTGCTGATGTTTGCCTTCCTGACCTGGAAGATGGCTATCGATGCCAACCCGTACGGACATTATTTTGCCCTGTTCGGACACGATTTTACGGCAATGATGTATGCTTTGTCGTGTCATACGGCTAACTGGAGTGCCTCGCTGATGCAGATGCTTGGTTTTGAGGTTTTCGCCCGTAATGATGAGCTTTATCTGCAAAATGGCTACACCGTTATGGTCATCTGGGGATGTACAGCAGTGAAAGAACTTTACCTCTTTTTGCTGATTATGATTTTTTATTGCGGACCTTTTTGGGCAAAAGTGTGGTACACGCCGATATGTCTTGTGGTTCTTTATTTATACAACCTGTTACGTATCGGACTGATTCCATGGTTTGCCGGGAACGGATATTATTCATTTGAATTCTGGCATGAGCTTTTCCGGCTCTCTTATTACGGATTGCTCTTTTTGTTGTGGATCGGATGGAACGAACATTTTGTAACGAAGCAGTTTGTACGCATTCGCCTGAAACGGATGTTTAAGGGGACAAAGGTTATTCATCGGTTCAGGAGACGGTGGTGGTAGGATTTGAAGAATGTTTTTCAGTGATTTAATTCAATAAAACAGCGATGGCGGCATCAGAAATAGTTCAGATAAAACAACGTTTTGGTATTATAGGAAATGCTCCGGGACTCCACCGGGCGATTGATATAGCGATACAGGTCGCACCTACAGACCTTTCCGTATTGATTACCGGTGAAAGTGGTGTCGGGAAAGAGTATTTTCCCCAGATTATTCATCAGAATAGCAGACGTAAACATGGCAGTTACATTGCCGTAAACTGCGGTGCTATTCCCGAAGGTACGATTGATTCCGAGTTGTTTGGTCATGAAAAGGGCTCTTTTACCGGAGCATTGTCTGACCGCAAAGGTTATTTTGAGGTGGCTGATGGTGGTACCATTTTTCTGGATGAGGTAGGGGAGTTGCCTTTGCCTACGCAGGCCCGTCTGTTGCGTGTGTTGGAGTCCGGCGAATTTATCAAGGTAGGTTCTTCCAAAGTTCAGAAGACTAATGTGCGTATCGTTGCCGCTACTAACCTCAATATGGAACAGGCCATTTCCGATGGCCGTTTCCGTGAAGACCTTTTCTACCGCTTAAATTCAGTGCCCATTCAGGTACCTCCTTTACGTGAGCGGGGAGACGATATTTACCTGCTATTCCGTAAATTTGCCGCTGATTTTGCCGAAAAATATCGCATGCCGGCTATCTATCTGACTCCTGATGCCCAGCGTATGCTGGTATCGTATCGTTTCCCGGGGAATATCCGCCAGTTGAAAAATATCACCGAGCAGATTTCTATTATAGAGCAAAACCGGGAGATCAGTTCGGATATCCTGCGAAATTATCTTCCCAATTATGATATGGAACGTCTGCCTGCTATATTGGGCAAAGGGAAAGAGGAGCGGACATTTGGCTCTGAACGGGAAATTCTCTATCAGGTGTTGTTTGATATGCGCAAAGAGATTCATGAACTGAAACAACTGGTTCATGATATCATGTCGGGCAATGAGCCGGATTTGTCTAAAGTCAACATTTTTACCAATGCCGAACCGGTAGTGCAGGCTCCCGTAACCCATGTCCCAACTATTCAGATCAAAACACCGGAACCGGTAGAGCACATTCAATATACTGAGGATTACGAGGTGGAACAAGATCCGGTCTTTACACTGAATGATGTTGAAAAGGACCTCATTAAAAAGGTGCTGGAGAAATACAAAGGCAAACGCCGTCCTGCTGCCAAAGAGCTGAATATTTCAGAGCGGACACTTTACCGTAAAATCAAAGAGTACGGATTAGAAAATTAAAATACCCCGGTTTAGAGAGACATCTGGTGACAAACCGGCACAATATTTACCTGATGAAGAAAATTATTCTGGCCTCTGCCATTCTTTTCCTGATGCAAGCCTGCACTGTTGCTTATAAGTTTAATGGCGCATCCATTGACTATACTAAAGTGAAAACCTTCACCATAACCGAGTTTCCGATAAAAGCGGCACTGGTGTATGCGCCCTTGTCGCAGGCGTTTACCGAAGGACTACGGGATATCTACAACCGTCAGACACGCCTTCGTCCTGTGAAGCAAAATGGAGATCTTACCCTTGAAGGTGAAATTACCGGATACAACCTGACCCCCCAGGCGGTAAAGGAGAATGCGTATGCATCCGAAACCCGTCTGACTGTAACCGTCAGGGTGAAATACACCAACCGCATTGATCCAAAACAGAGCTTTGACCAGTCCTTTTCGGCCTATCGCGATTTTCCAAGCACCAAGATGCTGACTCAGGTGCAGGATGATCTTATTAAAGAGATTGTCGATGAATTGACCGATAATATCTATAATGCAACGGTGGCTAACTGGTAATTTACAGGTGATGGTAGAAAATATACTGAAATGGGTAAATGATCCCTCGTTGCTGAATACAGAGACGTTGGGACAACTGAAACAGGCATTGGATGAGTCTCCCTATTGTCAGCCGGTCCGAATTCTTTATCTGAAGAACCTTTACCTGTTGCGGCATCCTGATTTTTTTGCCGAATTGCAGCATGCCTCGGTTTTTATTGCCGACAGACGCCACCTTTTTTATTACCTGGCAATCAAAGAGGAGCTCTGGAACGAAGTGTTTGAGTTTTATTCCCGGCAGAAAAAGCAAAAGAGTGAGACGGCTTCAGCGGATACTTTTGCCATGATTGACTCCTTCCTTCAGGATTTTGCCCCGAATCTTTTACAGCCAACCGCCAATCAGCCCACCCAGAAAGCGGCCCGTATGGCTATAGCTACGCAGGATTATGCCAGTTTGCTGGTTAATGAAGAGTCACCTGCCGGATCCGGTGAAGAGGTAAAGGATGAGCCAAAGCTTAAGCATCACGAGTTGATTGACGAATTTATCAATTTTGCCAGTACCGGCGATTCTATCCGGGAAAACCTGTCGGTATTAAAGGATGAACCTGAGCCGGAGGAACTGCCGCTTGCCGAAGATGTAAATATTCTCGATGATGATGATCTGCTCACCGAAAGTCTTGCTAAAATTTACATTAAGCAAAAACGCTACTACAGGGCCATCGAAATTATTCGAAAATTAAGCTTGAAATATCCGGAAAAAAGTGTTTACTTTGCCGACCAAATCCGTTTTTTGGAGAAACTCATTTATAACGTCAAAAAAGCATAAATAAAAATGTACACTTTAATTACCATTCTTGTTGTTCTTGCAGCAGTGTTCATGATACTGATCGTGTTGGTGCAAAACTCTAAAGGAGGAGGCCTTGCTTCCGGATTTTCGTCAACCAATCAGATTATGGGCGTTAGAAAAACGACCGACTTTCTTGAAAAAGCTACCTGGGGACTTGCGGCTGCTATCTTGTTGCTGAGCGTTATGTCTGCAGCTTTCTTCCCAAAAGCAGGTACTGTTTCAGAAGAGGATGCCGCCTTGAAACAACAGGTACAACAAGCCGCTCAAACAACACCAGGTGTTGCTAATCCGGGTTTCGAAACTAAAACTCCTGCTGCTGCAACTCAACAAAAAGGTGATAGCGCAAAATAATTGTTATCTGATAGATAAATAACAAAAAAGAGCGATTCGTACGAGTCGCTCTTTTTTTTTGCCCTTTATTCTGACGAATTTTTATTCTTTCGAAAATCGCGTATCCAATTAGGAACGTTAAATACAGTTGCGTGAATACTCCCTTGAGTCAGGATTGTGTATAGGATTATTCTATATTGACTTTAGGAACAAATGTATCAAATATGATAGAAATACACTTATGAAACAGAGATGAAATAGTCTTTGAAAAAAGTATTTTATCTCTATGTAACCACTGTATCATCCTGTTTTATCATAAAGTCAAAATAGAGTAAACATGGAGAAAGCCCAAAGAGAACTATAGTGAGTTTAGCTTTGAACTCTTTAAAGACTCACTCTTTAGATAAACAAATGATTTATTCCTCAGATAATTGGTCGAACAAAATAATTAATACCTTTATCTCCCAAAATCCAACCATAGTTCATATACCAGTCATGCCTTTGTTTTCATTGCCATTAAGAACATTATTTTTTACAGTTCTGATATTGATATCAGTCAGGGGAATAAGTTCTCAGGTTTCACCTCAAATTACCCATTACTCCGTTGACCATGGATTGTCAGAGAATCACCTCCTCTGCATGCATCAGGATCGTAAAGGCATGATGTGGTTTGGAACGTATGATGGATTGAATAATTTTGACGGATATACTTTCAGATGCTTTAAAGGTGGATTGAATGGGAGTTACCCATTGTCGAATTTACGCGTTGACCGGATAAAGGAGGATAAACAGGGCTATTTGTGGTTACAAACCGATGATGATCGCGTTTACAGATTCAACCCTAAGACCGAGCAGTTTCTTCCGGTTCCCCAATGTGAAAGTGATTATAAAAACTATAACCTGCCATTTCCGCAAAATAATGTTTCGGTGCAGCCGGATGGCTCTGTGTGGATTTACAATGAACACGATTGTTTTCGGGTAAAGGATACGGAACCTTCTAATCATCTCAGACTGACTCATTATTCCCCTAAAAAAGGCGTTCTTCCGTCAGGTAAAATCAATAAGATTTTTGTAGATAAGCATTCAAATACCTGGATCTTAACACCCAAAGGAATCTGTCGGCTAAATAAAAACGGTGGTAGTCGCACATTTGTAGCAGGTAAAGGCCGCACCTCGTTTTATGCTATTACAGAAAATGCCGGAAAGCTCTATATCGGAGGGGAAAAAGGGACTCTGTTGGTCTATGACCCAAAAACAGATAATCTCAGACGAATCGTAACACCTTTTTCCGAATATATTTCAGACCTTCAGAGTATAGGGCAGAATGAGCTTTTTATTTTGACGAATAGCTCCGTTTTTTATACCTATCGTTTTTCGACCGGACAATTTAATTCGTATCAGATAAATAATATTCCGGATAAATCGGCATTGGGAAGCTATAAAGACCGGGATGGAAATATCTGGATTGATGCCGGTTATCCCGGTGGGATTTTATTTGAATTATCTTCGCATACCATACGTTATCTGCCGGTTGATATTTCCGGATTTGTAAATCCCCGTGTTACCAAATGGAATATTACCGAAGATATCAACAATAATCTCTGGCTAAAAACCCGAATGGGCGGAATTTTCAGGTACAATAAACTTGAAAAACGACTGGAACCACTTCCTGTATCGGGTGGGGACAGAAAAAGCATCACCAATCTTGTACACGCCTTTCTGCCCGACAAACAGGGCAACTTATGGCTGAATACCTATTTGCAGGGGGTGGATAAGGTGGTTTTCCGGCATGAGCCATTTGCCTTTGTTAAACCGGTTGAAACTTCCTCTTTTTCTCCCATAAATGAAATCAGGTCGGTTTATGAAGATGCGGAAAGGCAATTATGGGTAGGCTCCAAGAAAGGGTATGTTTATGTGTATGATAAAGAGCGGAAGAGTAAAAGGCTTTTAGGTGCTGACGGAAAGCTGGGAGGAAATCTTCCCTTTGAGGCTCAGGTTTATCATATTATGCAGGATTACACCGGTGCTATCTGGTTGGCAACCAAAGGAAAGGGGCTCTTTAAACTTGTCCGGAAATCACCGGGCGCATATTCCATAACCAATTACAGGAATGTGCCGGGGGATAAATATAGTCTCAGTTCAGACCAGGTATATTGGATGTATGAGGATAACCGTCACCAGTTGTGGATTGGAACTTATGGCGGAGGGCTCAATCTGCTGGATGCCGGTTCGGGGCAGATGCGTTTCGTGAATAGCAATAACTTGTTGAGGAATTTTCCGATAAAAGATTGTTCCAAAGTCCGTTGTATTGTGAGGGATAATTTCGGCCATTTGCTGATCGGAACTACTCAGGGATTGCTGGTTTCCGGTTCGATGACCGGTAAGCCGGAGGATATTCGCTTCAAACGCTATATTCATCAGGCGGATGATTCTTATTCGATTTTCGGAAATGATGTTCAGGGTATTTTACCAACACGAAAAGGAGATCTCTATGTAACAACCATTGGCGGTGGTGTTAATATCGTTAAAGGTGGCATAAGAGATGAAAAGAATGTCCGCTTTGAAGCCTTGAAGAGTAACGAGGGGCAGGAGGTCACAGCTGTCTATACATTACAGGAAGACGTGCACGGGAATGTGTGGATGTCCTCCCAGACACAGGTACTCAGTTATCATCCCTCCACTCAGAAATTTGATGTCTACAAACCAACTGCTGAAAATAACTACTATTTCAGTGAAGCGGCGGTTTGTCAGACTGCTGACGGCAAAATTGTATATGGAAGTTCGAATGGATTCGTCTTTTTTGACCCATACCGGATCAAGAAAAACACTTTTGTACCCCGGATATACCTGACCCGCTTGCAGCTTTTCAATAAAGAGGTGCGGGTAGGAGAGGAGGACTCACCGTTACAGCAAACGATTGATGAAACCCGGAAGCTGAAACTGACTCACAAGCAAAATACCTTTTCAATAGAATTCGCAGCTATTGATTATGTAAATCCGCAGGCGATTCAGTATGCCTATAAGCTGGATGGACTGGAAAAAGGGTGGAATTATGTGGGTAACCAACGGATGGCAACCTATATTAATTTGCCCAAAGGAACATACACGTTTCGGGTAAAATCAACAAATTCCGACGGACTTTGGGTGAATAACGAGAAGTCGGTCACGATTGTGAAAATGCCCTCTTTCTGGGAATCGGCCTGGGGATTTGTTTTTTATCTGTTGATGTTTGCCCTGTTTACTTTGGTGGTGGCTTATGTTTGGTTTACGATTTACAAGTTAAGAAATGAAGTGGCCATAGAGCAGCGCATCACCAATATGAAGCTCCGCTTCTTTACCGATATCTCGCATGAACTACGGACGCCTCTGACCCTGATTGCTTCTCCGGTTGAGTACTTGCTTATGAAAGAATCGCTTTCTGAAAATGCAAAGAGCCAACTGGAAATTGTGCAGAAAAATACGAACCGGATGTTGAGGCTTATCAATCAGATTTTGGATTTCCGAAAGATACAGAGTGAAAAGATGAAACTCATTATTGAAGAGGTCGCTGTGGCTCCTTATGTGGAGGAAATCTGTTCGGGTTTCACCAAACTGGCAGAAGAAAAGCATATCCGGTTGAATATTGTTGACCAATCTAACGGTGCGCATTTGTGGTTGGATAAGGATAAGTTTGAGAAGATACTGTTTAACCTGTTGTCCAATGCCTTTAAATTCACCCCGGCGGATAAGAGTATTGATGTAATCATTTACGAAGATATAGATCGTGTTTCCGTCACGGTAAAAGACCAGGGAACTGGAATTGCGCGGGAACGGCTGAAACTGCTATTTGAGCGATTCGAAAGCTTTGCCTCCAGAAATGTGACTACTCAATCCGGAACAGGCATCGGGCTTGCATTGACTAAAGAGCTGGTTGAACTACATCGAGCCAGCATTGACGTGGAAAGTGAGTCGGGTAAAGGTTCGGCTTTCATGGTTATTTTCCGGAAAGGAAATAGTCATTTTGGTGCTGATGTTGAGTATCTGTTGCAGGATAAGGAGCCGGTGGTTGAAGCCGCTGAAGTTTCTTTACAGAACTCAGCTGAACAGCACGTGAGTCTAAAAGAGGCGAATGAGCAGACCAAAGAGCGTTTTTCAATTCTGATAGCAGAGGACAATAGCGAACTGCGCGCTTTCCTGAAGTCGTCGTTATGTCAGCAATACGAAATCTATGAAGCAGAGAATGGACGGGAAGCTTGTGAGTTGGCGCTTTCGTATGTGCCGGATTTGATAATTTCCGATATTATGATGCCGGATATGGATGGTATTGCTTTTGCCCGCATTATCAAACAAGACCTGAATACCAGCCATATTCCGTTTATTCTCCTGACTGCCAAGACGGACATGGAAACCAAGCTGGATGCGATGTCTCTTTGCGTTGACGATTACATCACCAAGCCGTTTAGCCTGACCTATCTCGAAGCCCGGATTGAGAATTTGTTGAAAATCAGGGGGCAACTTCAGGATTATTTCAAATCATCATTGTCGGGCGGAGTCATCGCTTTATCCAAACCGGAAGTGACGAATCTGGACGAAGTATTTATCCAAAAAACGATGAAGTTTATCGAAGAAAACTATGATAATGCCGAAATGAACATCGACGATATCTCAGCAAGTATCGGAGTCAGCCGCTCTTCATTTTTCAAAAAGATAAAAGGCCTGACAGGAATGGCACCGGTTGATTTTATCCGGGAGTTTCGTCTGCAAAAGGCTGCTCAAATGCTCGAGGCCGGAGAAACCAATATCAGTCAGGTCGCCTTTAATGTCGGGATGAATGACCCTAAGTATTTCAGCCGTTGCTTTAAACAGAAATTCGGTGTGAATCCGAGTGAATACAAATCGGGCAAAAAATCAGGGGAATAGAGCCTGAAAAAGAATGTTTCATAATCTATAATACCAGTTTATCTACCTGTTTTTACCGGATTGACTCTTATTTAGCATCAGGCTATCTCGTATTTTTGTTTTAATAAATCTGAATCATATTCCATGTCCTGAGCTCCCGGTGAAAACAATTAAAAAATATAATGACAAATGAAACGAACCTTCTTATTCCTATTTTCTTTCCTGCTTTTCGTCTCTACGTTTGCAGAGAACTATCCCTACCAAAGCGATGTACTCTGGGTGACAACACCCAGCCATGCAAACTGGCTATACAGGTTAAATGAAGAAGCCAAAATAACGGTGTCACTTTATGAATACGGTGTTCTAAAAAGTGATGTAAAAATAGAATACAGTATTGGCCCGGACATGATGCCTGTTACCAAAACAGGAACAGTAATCCTGAAAAACGGAAAGGCGGAAATATCGTTGGGTACACTGTCCCGTCCCGGATTTAAAGATTGCCAATTGACCGTAACGCTGAATGGTGAAGAGTATAAACATCACATCAAACTGGGTTTTGAGCCTGAAAAACTGACTCCTTATACAAAGTATCCATCCGATTTTACCGATTATTGGGAAAAGGCGAAGGCAGAAGCTGCAAAATGCCCGATGGAGGTTGTGAAAGTATTTATTCCTGAATATTCCAATGATAAGGTGGACTGTTATCTGGTTAAACTACAGGTGTATAAAAAGGGAAGTTACATATACGGTTACCTGACTATGCCCAAAAAAGAGGGAAAATATCCGGTAGTGGTATCTCCACCCGGAGCAGGCATTAAACCGATGGAGCCGTCAAAGGACCTCTTCTATGCCGAGAACGGATGCATTCGTTTCGATATGGAAATTCATGGTATTCGTCCGAATCTGGATACCGAAACCTATCAATCCATCAGTAAGGCATTTGGAAATGGCAATAACAGCTATTTAGTGAACGGTCTTGAAGACCGGGATTCCTACTATATGAAAAAGGTTTATCTTTCATTTCCGCGTGTAATTGACTACCTGACCTCTTTGCCTCAATGGGATGGTGAAAATGTCATTGCCCAGGGTGGAAGTCAGGGTGGCGCACTCGCGTTGGTTGCCACCGGGCTTGATTCCAGAGTAACGGCTTGTGCCGCAAATCATCCGGCATTAAGTGATATGGCCGGCTATAAGGACAACAGAGCCGGTGGTTACCCTCATTTGTTTACCAATTTTACGGGCATGGATACCCCGGAGAAACTCAAAACGCTGGAGTATTACGATGTTGTCAATTTTGCAAGACAAATAAAAGTTCCGGTATTTATGACCTGGGGGTACAACGACAATGTCTGTCCGCCTACCACCAGCTATATTGTCTATAATACCCTGCAATGTAAGAAAGAGGCATTGATTACACCTGTGACTGAACATTGGATTTCACAGATAACCCGCCATCATATCTTGGATTGGATTAAAGGGAATCTCCGGAAATGATGGTTGCAGGAGTAATCTTATTGTAAAGTTACTACAGAAACACCGGTGAGCGGCACTGAATAATGCGAGGATGTTTAGCCTCCCGCTGGCGCGGGTTTTAGCGAAAGCGTAACCCGTGCAAAAAACAAAGACAGCTTGTAGCTGCTGCATCCAAAGCAAGGTTATTTGTCGGACTATTTTATAACAGAGAATTCTCTGAATTCTAAAACAGCTACAAGCTGTTTGGATTTCCAGCATGGGTTATGCTACGCTAAACCCACGCTAAAGGGGATTCCTCACCGGAAATGCATCATCGCAGTAAAAGAGTGCGTTATCGCACACTTTTATTGCGTTCACGTATAAAAAGTATGCGTGCACGCACCAAAAGTGTGCGATCACGCAGTAATTGGGTGCGCAATCGCACGCCAAGTGTTAAACGTCGCACACTTTCCGTGCGTGATCACAGTAAAAGTGTTAAACATCGCACACTTTTTGTGCGCGATCGCATGAAAAGTGTAGGATTGGGCTGTTTATGGCACACGGATGACACGGATTTGGACGGATGGGCACGGTTTTTTTTCTCCCGCTGGCGCGGGATTAACGAAAGCGTAACGTACCCAAAACAAAGACAGCTTGTAGCTGTCACATACCAAGAAAGGCTATTTGCCGGATTATTTTATTAATAGAGAATTCTCCGAACTCTAAAACAGATGCAAGCTGTTTGGATTTCCAGCACGGGTTATGCTACACCAAACCTGCGCTAAAGGGTACAATCGTAACTTACAACTTATAACTCACAACTTACCACTTCTAATAATTGGTACAAAATGTAGTGTTTTTTGGTCTACTTCTACTGTAGTTCACCTTGTACCAGTTCATCTACCTGTTTTTACCCGTTTACCTCCGTTGCCCGGCAAACCCAACTGCTACATTTGCCAAAGCAAAAGGGCTGTTATAGTCCTTGCTGTATGCTCTCTTGTATCTAATTCTTAAAACATTACGCATGAAAAAAATTTCCGTTTTTTTGATTGCAATGCTATTTGCTGCAATCAATTCATGGTCAGAAGAAAAACTGCTCTATTCTGACAACTTTCAAACCTGGGCCACGACAGCGTCGTCGACAACGCCTACAGCAATAGACAAAACCACTGATTTCTCAAAAGAAACACTGACATTTACTTTAAGTGAAGTATCGGTGGATTCTGCCGGAACAAATACGAAGTTTAATTATAACATCTGTACCGCCGGTTATCTAATGTGTGCCAAAACGACTACTCCGTATATTCAGACATCAGCTTTAAAGTCAGTTACACGAATCTATTTTGTTGAAGCAGCTACCGGTAGTTCCCGCGGTTTCCAGGTATGGAAAAAAGCAGATGGCGATGCCGATTGGGTTTCGATTTATAATAGTTATGCAACCCCTGCAGGTGGTGACAGTACCACCATTTCCATCCCGGGGAACAACACTAACGTCCAATTGAAATTTACCAATCTCAATTCAGCTCAGAACGCATATCTTACTGATTTGAAAATATGGGGGGATTATACATCGACTGCCCAACAGGTAACTCTTTTGACATCCGGCAATATCGCAGAAGCCGGAACGATTATCCGAACCCCTGCCAGCGATAAATACGATATAAATACTTCGGTAAAGCTTACCGCCGCAAAAGCATTCGGCTATAAATTTATCAAGTGGGTGGATGGCTCGGATAACGAACTATCAACTGATAATCCCTATAATGTTGTGCTTGATGCCGATAAGACTATAAAAGCGGTATTTGAACCGGTCTCTACATTTAATTATAACGTAAATATTCAGGGAAGCCAGTGGGGGAAGGTGACATTGAATCCATCTCCGACTAACGGAAAATATGAAACGGGTACAGTGGTGACTATGTCAGCGATTCCGAATGCCGTTACAAACTTCCTCAATTGGGAAGACCAGACGACCGGACTGTCACGCACTATTCAGGTTATATCAGATACAACCTTTACCGCCTCATTCGATGAAATACCGTTTATTGTCGGCTGGAATTTTAGCGCGCAGACTCCTAACTCTGAACGTCAGGGTGACTATTATTCCGAGACTTCCAATATAGGCTTGTTCTCTTTGAAGAATGCCGATGGAACTACCGCTAACTGGTCTGCCAGTACGGGGCTCTTTTCTCCTTCGTATCCCTGCATCCGTATGTCAAATCCGGCAGCAAATTTTTCTACTCCGCGATATTGCCAGACCTCTTTTTCAACAGTGGGTTACAGGAATATTCGCATTAAGTCGATGGTGGGAGGTTCCTATCACATGTATCCGGTTGTTAAGCTCCAATACTCTGTCGATGGGGTAACCTTTACCGACCGCAAACAGGTGGATGTAACTCCGGTCTATAACTCCGGTTGGGTGAATCTGAATGACACATTACCGGCTGAAGCTGAAGGACTGACGAGATTATATGTTCGCTGGATTGAAGATACAAACAGTTCTCCATTGTTAGGCAATGCCACCGACATAGATGGAACTACCCTGACTAATATTTATGTGTATGCCGACAAGGTAGTTATCAATGATGAGATTGCTCCTACGCTTATTTCAACCGTACCGGCTGAAGGTTCGACCAGTGCTTCTGCAAACGGGTCGATTGTATTGACTTTTGATGAGAAGCTGAAAGCCGGAACCGGAAGCTGTACACTGGGCTCGACTGCTTTAACTCCTTCATTTGGGTCAAAAACAGTAACATTCGCCTATAGCAAACTAAGCTATAATACCGATTATACCTTTACGGTACCAGCCGGTGCGTTGACCGATATTGCCGGAAATCCTTATGCCGGAATAACCATTCATTTCAAAACCATGAACCGTCCGCAACCGATTGCTAAGGTATTTGATGCCATTGTCGCAAAAGATGGAAGCGGGACTTACACAACTATTCAGGCAGCTATTGATGCGGCTCCGTCGGGTGCCACAAATCCGTATCTGATTTTTGTGAAAAACGGCACCTATAACGAACACGTTGATATTCCTTCAACCAAGCCGTTTATCCACATGATTGGCCAGTATCGTGACAGTGTGGTGATTACCGATAATCGTTTGTCAGGTGAGGATGGTGACCCTAATACTCCGACTTATAGTGTTGACCCGGGTGCAACCGTAGTGGTCAAATCAAACGACTGCTATTTTGAGAATATCACCTTTAGCAACAGCTATGGCTACCTATCACAGGCAGGTCCTCAGGCATTAGCATTATATACTAATAATGATAAAATGATTTTCAAAAACTGTTGGATGCGTAGCTATCAGGATACCTACCTGACCGCCAGTAAGATGGGCTACCGTGGTTACGTGGCAGATTGTAAAATAGAAGGAGCCGTTGACTTTATCTACGGACAAGGCGATTTCTACTTTGATAAATGTACAATTTACTGTGTACGTCCGACCGGAGGTTACATTGTAGCGCCGAATCATAGTGTGGGTACTCAGTGGGGTTATGTATTCAGCAATTGTACCATTGATGGAAACAAAGGGGTTGTAACCTATCTCGGACGTCCATGGCACGAGGCTCCTAAAACCTCATTCTTCAATACTATTTGCAAAATCAGTATTTATCCTGCCGGATGGTGGTATAAGATGGGTGGAATTCCTGCCATTTTTGCCGATTACAACACGATGGATGCCAATGGCAATCTTCTTGACTTGAGCCAGCGTATTTCACAATATGAATATGATGTGACTAACACGGACGGGTCAATAACCACTGTTAAAGGTACTGCTAAAAACTCATTTACTGATGCCGAAGCCGCTCAGTTTACTTATGAAAATGTGACTAAAGGAACTGACGGTTGGGACCCGAAGGTTAAAACGGAAAAAACAGAAGCTCCGGTGGTTACTGTATCCGGTAGTTCTGTATCCTGGAACGCGGTTGATTATGCCATCTGCTATGTCGTAACACTAAATGGTAAAGTGGTAAATGTAAATACATCGACCAGCTACCAGCCAATGACAAGCGGGGCTGTTAAAGTTCAGGCTGTATCCGAGTTCGGAGCTTTAAGTGTAATGTCAAACAGCGTGCAAATCAATAATGTGGCGTCTGCGGTCAAACCCAATACCGGTGATGAAATCCGGATTAGTCAATATGCCGGATATGCCCTGCTGAATAATTTGCCTGAGAACGCCAGAATCAACGTATTTAACTTTAGTGGAATGTTGCTTTACAGCAAGAAATGTACCACCGATAATATTACCATTCCGGTAAATCAGAATTTAGTTTTACAGGTAATCACACCAGATGCGGTAAAGGTATTTAAACTTCTGAACCGCTAACTCAGACTTACAAACAGAGGTTGACTCTTGTACAAAACCTAACAGGTTTCAAAAACCTGTTAGGTTTAATCCAAAATAAATAAAGACAAATGAAATCCAGAATTTTTACAGCGTTCCTTTTGGTTGCATTCTGTTGTAACCTACTCTATGCCCAGTTGACCATCCATACTATCGGAGATTCAACAATGGAACAGAAATCGACCGATTCTACCTCTAATCCAAACGGACAAAGGGGATGGGCTCAAATGCTTACTCAGTTTGTAGTCAATGGCGCTGTGGTCAATGACCGCGCAAAGAGTGGTACTAGTTCCAAAACTTTTTACGAAGACAAAGATTCTTATGGCAACTACCGTTTCTGGGCTACCGTAAAACCTCAGATTAAATCCGGAGATTATGTGATTATCCAGTTTGGCCATAATGATGAAAAAGATGCTGGTTGGCAAAGCGCACACTATGGAGTAGCTTACACCGGTATCGGTACAAATCCGTGGGAACAATATACCCAATACCTGATTAAGTATGTGAATGAAGTGCGTGCTCTGGGTGCAACTCCGATTCTGTTTACCCCGATTGTGCGTAACGGATTCACCGGCAGTACCATGACAGCAACAGCCTGTCACAACATCGGCACCGATTCAATTGGTCGTCCGCTTGATTATCCTGCGGCTATGCGAAAAGTGGCTTCGGATATGAATGTGGCGTTGGTTGACCATACCTTGCTGACCAAAGCATATTGCGAAAGTATTGGTCAAAGTCAAACCACCTCGTTGATTTATAACGTGGGTGATGGAACTCACTTAGGAATTTTCGGAGCCACTACTTATGCGCGTTTGGCTGTCAAAGAGTTGATTCGTCAGGGGATACTTGCTAATTACCTGAATGCTAATCCTGATATCCTGGTGAGTCCGACCGGTCTGTCCTATGGAAAATGCTATGTCAATGCTTCTTCGGTTTCACAGCTGAGTTTAAGTGGTACTGATTTGACCCCGGAAAGTGGAACTTTAACAGTTACGGCTCCGAATGGATATACACTTTCCACTTCGCAAAACGGAACCTACAGTCAGACACTTCAGTTTAACTATACTTTGGGGACGATTAATCTGACCAATTTCTATGTGAAATTCAAACCATCTGTCGAAGGAAATTACAACGACAGTATTGTCCTGACGAATGGTGTTAAAACCAAAAAGATTAGTGTGACAGGGCAATGTATTACATTGACCGGTCAGAATGCCAGTGCTTACTGGGAACTTTCAGCCGCACCGGGTGCCGCTGTATCACAGGGACCGATAAACGTGATTCCTGAAACATATAGCAATATGGCTTTGCAAAGTTACGCTGCACCAGGCTCTACCGCGACCTGGAGTGGTGCAACTACCAGTTGGACGGGTGTTGCTTTGACGTCGACAACAAAAAACCAACGTAACCTGATTGCCAATTCCAATCCGGCCGGAACATGGCCGGCAGGGGATATCGACATCGTAAATAACCGTTTTATGCAGTTTGGGGTAACAGCCATTGAAGGAACCGTTTTTGATATTGACTCGATTGGCCTTTATGGCGGTGGCGCCGGAGGTAGCGGAATGCGTTTTAAAGTTTACATTTCAAAGGACTCGTTATTCAGCGACCCAAATTCAACGGTAATGATTGGTGATCGTGGTACTGTGGCTAATACCAGTAACCAAATGTATCCTGTAACTTATAATAAACTGGTCGAACTTACAGCCGGTCAGAGCCTTTATCTGCGTGTATATCCCTGGTACACCAGTTCTGCATCGGGAAAAACCATTTGTTTGTATGGAGTTTTGATTAAAGGTGTGGTATCAACAAGTCCGATGGCTGTAAATGCTTTTAAAACCGATAACCGGAATATTTCCTGTTTCCCGGCACAGACGACCGGTAAAACGACTTTACAATACGGTCTTTCCAATACATCTGATGTGAATATCTCATTAATGACGATTGACGGACGCATTCTCAAAACTATCCGGAAGAGTAATCAGGCTCCGGATATGTATCGGGAAGAGCTCGATTTGTCAGCATTCCCATCCGGTATTTATCTCTGTTCTGTAATTTCAGAAAATCACATTCAGACTATCCGAATCATTAAAAAGTAAATCCGGCTGTTCAAATCTTTCTATCACAGAGAGTCACAGCGAGGGCTTACCGAATCTCTATAGTTCTCCGAGCCTCTCTGTGGTGAAAAAAATACTCTGAATAATACCTATAGCTAACTTTAAATCCAGTATTTATGAGAAAATCTCTATTTCGGTGTCTGTTGTACACCATTTTAGTGTTAACCTCCATGGGGCTGAAAGCGCAAATCAAGCTGGCCTCATGGAACTTCAACAACACGTACACCACGTCAACCAGTGGCGATAGTACGGTTTATACCCCGACTACCACTGCCGCGACATCATCGCTCTCGTTTAACAGCAACTCTAAATTTAAGGTTTATCCGGATACCGCTGTAACGGCGATTCTGAATTATGCCTTTAATGAAGTGGGAACTACCCTGCAACAGCGCTCCGGTTACAATAACTATGTGGCAAGAGTCCAGTATGCCGGACCTTGTACTTATACTGTTTATACGGACGGAACGGTTCATAAGAACTTTTTCCAGTTTATTTTCCCGACCAAAGGATATGATAATATTACAGTGAACTTCAGTTTTGCCGGAGGACAAAGTAATACAGCCGATTTCCTGAGGTTAGTTTATTCAACCGATAATGGCGCTTCATGGATAGATGCCGGAGTCAACTATAATGCACTGGCTGGTTGGTGGTTGTACAAAGCTTATTCAACTACCATTGCGGCGAAAAATAAAGATAAGGTCATCGTTCGGTTATTGACCAATACTGCGTCCACAAGTACGTCTGCTAATTTAAATATCGATTATCTCCGGATTTCAGGGACTGTTTACGTGCCTCCAGTAAATCCAGTGCATAAAGTAACGACTACGGTATCTCCGGCAGGAGCGGGTGGAATCTCCATTTCTCCGGTAGGTAACGAGTTTGATGAAGGTACAAATGTGACACTGACCGCTTCAAGCCGTAGCTTTGGGTACCAGTTTAAGGAGTGGCAGGATTCAAAAGGAAATGTATTGTCATCCACGTCTCCATTTACCTTTAAGCTGATGACCGACACCTCTGTGGTTGCCGTTTATCAACCTCTGACCACTTACAATTTTAATGTAAATGTGACCGGAAGCCAATGGGGGCAGGTATCGTTAAGTCCAGCTCCCACCGGAGGTAAGTATGAGGCCGGAACTACGGTGACTATGACTGTCGTTCCAAACAATGTAACCAAATTCAGCTATTGGGATGATTTGTCAACTACAACTTCCCGTACTGTGTTGGTTAACAACGATGTCACTTATGCTGCAACTTTTGACGAGATTCCGTTTATTGCAGGTTGGGATTTCCGGGTGGATTCTCCCAAATCATCAAGAACCGGGGATTATTATTCGGATAGTGCGAATAAGGGCGTTTTCGATATGTTGAATCAGGATGGTTCGGTGGCCAGCTGGTTGTCTCATACCGGAGCATTTAATCCCTCTTTGCCATGTGCTTACAAATGGACTGCGGGTACCAGTTTTGCAACCAATCAACGTTACTTCCAGACTTCATTTTCGACAACCGGATATAACAATATCGTTGTGAAATCACAGATTGCCGGTAACTACCAGCATTACCTGACACAGAAAATGCAAGCTTCCCTGGATGGAACCAACTTCACCGACCTGAAGACTATGAATGTCTCAACGACTACGTGGAGCGACTTTAATGATACGCTTCCGGCTCAGTACTCAAACCAGAACAGAGTCTATATCCGTTGGGTACCTGATGTAACCAGCACATTGTTTGGAAATACAACTGATGCTGACGGAACTGCACTCACAAATGTATTTGTATATGCAGATAAAGTTCAGGCCAATGATGTTACTCCTCCGACTCTTGTTTCTGCTGTACCGGCAGAAGGTTCCTTTTCAGCTCCGGCAAATGGTACGATTGTGCTAACTTTCGATGAGAGGGTAAAGTCAGGAACAGGAAACTGCACGCTTGGCTCTACGGTTCTGACTCCATTATTTGGCTCCAAAACCGTCTCATTTACCTATAGTAAACTCGCTTACAATACCGGTTATGCCGTTACTATTCCAGCGGGAGCATTGACCGATATGTCCGGAAATGCTTATCCGGGATTGACTCTGAATTTCCGCACAATGAACCGTCCGGTTCCGGCAGCCAAACTGTTTGATGCCGTTGTTGCCAAAGATGGTACAGGGGATTATTCCACCGTTCAGGGGGCAATTGATGCAGCTCCGGAGGGACGGGCTATTCCATGGCTGATTTTTGTTAAAAACGGACGATATAAAGGACACGTTGACATCCCGGCCAACAAGCCTTATCTTAACCTGATAGGTCAGAGCCGTGATAGTGTAATTATCACCGATTCCAGATTATGCGGTAAATCAACTGTTTTCCCTGATTCGACAGTGTATGCGGTTGACCCGGGGGCAACTGTTGTTGTAAAATCAGCAAACTGTTACTTTGAGAACATTTGTTTTGAAAACCAATTCGGATACGAAACGGTAAGCGGCCCTCAGGCATTGGCTCTGTATGCGCTTAATGACCGTGTTATTTTCAACAATTGCTGGATGAGAAGTTATCAGGATACTTACCTAACGGCTTATGGAAGTACTTCTTACCGTCATTATGTGAAGGATTGTCGTATTGAAGGAGCTGTTGACTTTATCTATGGAAGTGGAGATGTCTATTTTGATAAATGTCTGATTTACTGTACACGTCCTTCAGGTGGATATATCGTAGCTCCAGGAAATCTGGCTGGTACAAAATGGGGGTATGTATTCCAGAATTGTACAGTCGATGGACCGAATGCTTCTTATACTACATATTTAGGCCGTCCGTGGGCAAATTCTCCGATGGCATCGTTCTTCAATACCACGCTTAAGATTGGGGTATATCCAGCCGGTTGGTGGTACAAAATGGGAGCGATTCCGGCCATTTTTGCCGATTACAACACGATGGATGCCAACGGCAATCCGGTTGACATGAGTCAACGTATCTCAAACTATGAGTACGATGTGAAAGATGCCAACGGAAACGTTATCAATACCGTTAAAGGCACTGCTAAGAGCTCGTTTACCGATGCAGAGGCTGCCCAATATACTTATGAAAATGTGATGTCAGGTTCAGACGGTTGGGACCCGAGAGCCATCATCGAGCCGACAAATGCCCCATCTAACGTCATTGTTACATCCGGTGGCGCAATCAGCTGGAATGCGACTGATTATGCTATTTGTTACGTTGTTAAGAAAAACAATAAGGTAATCGGTTTTACGAAGAACGCCAGCTTTACCGATGCGGCTTATACATCCGGAGCAACCTACAAGGTGACTGCTGTAGCCGAGTCTGGTGCATTAAGTTCTGAATCAATTGCTGTATTCAGTGGTGTTCCGACTCAAATCATTTCAGCTAATACTTCACCGGTTAATGCTTATTTTGAGAATAATAACCTGGTTGTGACCGGGCTTGAACCGGGTTCTACCGTATCGGTTTATTCGTTTGTGGGAACTTTATTGGCAAAACAGACGGCAACATCCAATTTATCGACTTTTAATTCTATGCCATCCTGCATTGTAAAGGTTAGTTCTAAGAGTATTAATTGTAGTATTAAGGTCATGAAATAGAAAAGAGCAACAAGTCCTGACAACTGAATTCCCGGATTATTTCAATATTTGTCTTTTGTAAATAGAAGAGCTTAAAGTGAGAACGAAATTGCCCCTGCTAGTCACAGGGGCAATTTTTTATTATAACAGTGTAAGTGCTGTCATACAGCCGTTTTGATTATATTTGTAACAATGATGCTCCTTTCTGATTACGGACAAAAAGCGAAACATTATCCTCTGAAATTGTATTGTGATTAATTAACAATTAGAGCGTAACGGATCTTCCCTCATTGTTTGTGTATTACAGTAGTGAACGACAAATAATGATGTATCAGGGATCGGATACTATCATTCACTAATAACCGGCATCAAATTAACCTTTATCTGATAAGCAGAATAGATAACCTACATTTACCCGGGATTATTTATTGACCTTATTGATTAAATTGAACCCTTTTTACCTGAGCAAAATATATCCAGTACTATGAAAGAAGATATAAATAATGACCGGATACTTCTCGAAAGATTAAAGAACGGAGATATCTCTTGCTTCGAAATTCTATACAGCAAATACAGCGGTAAGCTTTATAACTATGTCCTGAATATATCGAAGGGCGATTTTTACCTGGCCGAAGAGATTGTACAAAATGTATTTGTCCGGATTTGGGAAATCCACAGGCATATTGAGACCGAAGGTTCGTTCGGTTCATTTGTATATACCGTGGGGAAGAATATGTTTTTGAATGTAATCAAGAACCGTATGCAGGAATATCTATACCACGATTACATCATAGAGCATGCGTCGGAGCTGGATAATACGGTGGAAAAAGAGGTAGAGTATAAAATGCTGGAGGAGCAGATCAATAAGCTGATCGAACAATTACCGCCTGCCCGTCGTAAGGTGTATATCCTGAGCCGGGTAAAACATTTGCCGAATAAAGAGATTGCAGCGTTACTGGATATCTCTGAAAATACGGTAGAGTCCCAATTGACAAAAGCAACCCGGTTTATGAGAGAAAATCTGTCTCCTTATTGTGAAATAATCGCGCTGGGACTCTTTCAATTCTATGTGAGTTAAATAGAGTGAATATTTTAATCGGGCGTAACGGATAACTTGATTTGGATTGTGTAATATACAGATGGCCGGAAATCAGAACCGGAGTTCAGTCAGAACAGACCGGGTGATAACGGGCTTATAAGAAAGAAAACAATGGAAAAAGATAATAACATCATATTGCTGGAACGATTCTTTGAAGGAAAGGCAACGCGGGATGAAGTCCTGCATTTGTTGTCTCAACTCAGAAAAGAGGATTTCGAAAAAGGGTGGATGGATAAACAATGGGAAGAGGCTTCCGATAAAATGAACCCGGAAGTGCAAAAGCGCATTTTCCGGAACATACAGCAAAAGACGGCAGTAACCGGTCGTCCGGTTATAAACTGGAAACAAATCAGTCTGATTGCTGCGTCGGTATTACTGGTATTGACAACCGGACTCTCCCTGTTTTTATACAACCGGACCACAACGCTTGCACCTTTGGCGGATATGAATATATCGGTGGATAAGGGACAGAAAGCACGCATAACATTACCGGATGGAAGTCATGTGTGGATAAACTCAGGATCAAAGGTCACTTATGGTACCCGATTCAATCAAAAAGAGCGGATTGTCAATCTAGAGGGAGAAGCCTATTTTGAAGTGGCCAAAAAGAAAGACGCTCCTTTTATTGTTCAAAGCGGAGATTTTTCCGTTGAGGCGCTGGGGACCGCTTTTGATGTGAAGGCTTATCCGGATGAAAACCTGATTTCGGCAGTGTTGGTTCACGGAAAAGTAGAGGTGGGTGATTCAAAAAATAAAATCAGGTTAATCCCGAATCAAAAAGTGGTATACGATAAAAGTGACCAGAGTATGAAAAAGATGGAGGTCGATGATGCGGAGCTTTATTCGGGATGGCGGAATAATGAACTTAACTTTGAAGGGGAATCCTTTGGAAATATCGCTTCTATTCTTGAACGTAACTATAACATAAGGATCATATTTAAATCGTCAAAACTTAAGGACTACCATTATACGGGAAGAATCAGCAATACCAGTCTGGAAAGCATATTGCAGGTATTTACGATGACTTCCCCCCTGAAATATTCCATGAAAGACTCCATAATCTATTTGTCGGAGAATACGCAGACGGCTTCTTTCTACAAATCGATTCTGAGTAAATAAATAATACAGTTATCTATGAGAAAAATTTACCGGATTCCTCCTTAAAAAAAAGAGGGGAACGCATAACTCATTCCCCTTTGCCAATGATTTGTGTAGTGTGCTTATGTCCGCAAAAACTTTAAGCAACTTATTGTCAATCATCTAATTTACAAATGTAAGAATTAAACTATGAAAAACAATTCTATCTTCAGGAAAAGTCATTATACCCGCTTTTTCTGTCTGGTGGTCTTGAGCTTTTTTGCCGTATCAGGGCTGTTTGCACAGGTTACTGTGAATGTGAAAAATCAGCCTATTCGCCAGATACTTAAGACAATTGAGAAAAATACAGAATACCGGTTCTTCTATAATAATGATTTTGTTGCCCTCAACAAAGTCTCATCCCTTTCTGTAAAGAACTCAACGATCGATAATGCCTTGAAACAGTTGTTCACCGGGACTGGCATTAGCTGGGAGAAGAAAGAAAATAACCTGATCGTGCTGACTCCCGATAAAATCATCAATGTTGAAAAAAAGTCGTCAAAAGGGATTACCGGGACCGTGAAAGATTCCAAAGGTGAGCCCATTATTGGCGCTAATATTGTGATAAAAGGAACCACAAACGGTACGATTACGGATGTCAATGGTAATTTCTCGATGCAGGCACCGGAAAATACCGTATTAACGGTTTCATACATCGGTTTCTTACCGGCAGAAAAGAATATCGGTAAGTCGGGAGCGGTATCTATCATTCTGCAGGAAGATACAAAACAACTGGAAGAAGTTGTGGTAGTGGGTTACGGTACGATGAAACGCAAAGATGTAACTACTGCTGTTACTACTGTTTCAACAAAAGATATCACAGAACGTCCGATCGTTTCAGCAGCACAAGCTATACAAGGTAAAGCTGCCGGAGTACAGGTCATGCAGCCGAGTGGACAGCCCGGAGCCGGTATGGTGGTGCGGGTACGCGGATCTTCTTCTATTACTGCCAGTAATGATCCGTTGTATGTAGTGGATGGTGTGCCCATGACTGAGATTAACTTTCTGGCACCATCTGATATCGAATCAATGCAGATATTGAAAGATGCCTCTTCGGCAGCCATATACGGTTCAAGAGCATCAAATGGTGTGGTTTTGATTACGACCAAAAACGGTGCCAAAGGAGATGCGAAAATTTCACTAAGCTCTTACTATGGGGTCAGTAATGTGATTAAACACATGAAATCATTGAACGTGGCACAATATAAAGAGCTGATGGATGAAAACGGAGCAGTAGTGTTGCCTGACGGCCTGAAAGATGAAACCGATTGGTTTAATGAAACCTACCGTACAGGGTTGAATCAAAACTATCAGTTGTCCGTTTCAAATGGAAACGACAAGATGAGATATTTTATCTCAGGTGGTTATACCAAAGATGCCGGAGTAATCAAAGTAGCCTATTACGAACGGTATAACCTGAGAGCGAATCTCGAGAATCAAATCAGAAGCTGGTTTAAACTGTCTACCAATATGGCTTATTCAGACTATTCCAGCAATGGTATTATTTCAGGTACAGGGGCAAACCGTGCCGGTGTGGTATTGTCAGTGATCAATACTCCGACTTACGGTAAAATCTGGGATGAAACCAATCCGGGCTGGTACTATAATAATTTTTACGGAGCCAATGTAACACATCCGGTAGAGAATATGTCCCGGACAAAGGATAACAATACGGATAATAACCGTTTTCTGGGAACAGCAACCGGAGAGATTACTTTTTCTCCAGCATTGAAGTATAAAACAACCAATTCTTTGGACCGGGTTTATTATAACTATACCAGCTTTCTAGACCCGGTATCTACTTCGTATGGACGCTCACAGTATGGTTCGGCATCCGATACCCGCTCATTAAGTACCATCCTGATCATGGATAACATTCTGACTTATGACAAAGTATTTGGAAAACACACTGTTTCAGCCTTAGGAGGTACATCCTATACAACTTCGCAATGGTCTCAATCCTATCAGACAGCAGATCACTTCTCCGGTTCTGATATCAAAACGCTGAATGCGGCGAATAAAGTATCACAGGGTAACGGAACATCAGCTTCCGATTGGGCCATTATGTCTTATATCGGACGTCTGGCGTACAACTATAACAGCAAATATCTGGCAACCATAAATTTCCGTTCAGACGGTTCTTCCAAACTTGCCCCTAAAGGCCGTTGGGGATATTTCCCATCAGCTTCAGTGGCATGGCGTATTTCATCGGAAGATTTTATGAAATCCTATTCCTGGATCAATGACCTGAAATTGCGTGGCGGTTGGGGTAAAACAGGTAACCAATCGGGGATCGGTGATTATTCCTATTTGCAGCTTTACGGAATCAGTCGTCAAAACTGGTGGGAGACCGGAAAAGCAGATGCGATGGTGACCCTTTATCCATCAAATTTGAAAAATGAAGATCTGACCTGGGAAACTACCACTCAATCCAATATCGGTGTGGATTTCACGATGCTAAACAACAGATTAACCCTGAATGCAGATGCATATTACAAATACACAACTAATCTGTTGATGAATGTGCCTCTTCCGTCAACCGCTTCAGTAAGCAGCATCTATAGAAATGAGGGTGAAATGCAAAACAAAGGTCTTGAATTTGGAATCAATTCCAAGAATATTACCGGGAAATTCCAGTGGGAAACGGATTTTAATTTCTCGATGAACCGAAACAAAGTGACTAAACTTACATTGCAGAAGATATATTATGATGGGGTTACTTCTGAAGCAACCAGCGAATATGCCGTTCGCATGACAGAAGGTAAACCGCTGGGTATGTTCTGGGGATATGTCAGTGAAGGTGTTGATCCTGAAACCGGTGATATCAAATACAAAGATCTGGATGGTAATGGCAAAATAACATCCAGCGATAAAACATATATCGGTAATCCTAATCCGAAGTTTACCTATGGCCTGACTAACAATTTCTCTTATAAAGGCTTCAATCTGAATGTCTTTTTCCAGGGGTCTTACGGTAATGACATTTACAACGCTTCACGCATTGAAACAGAAGGTATGTATGATGCTAAAAACCAATCGACCGAGGTGCTTCGCCGCTGGAAGATTCTGGGACAAATTACCGATATACCAAGAGCTGTCAGAAATACGGATAACATCAGAACTTCAACCCGCTTTATTGAAGATGGCAGTTACCTGAGATTGAAAACACTGACCCTATCTTATAATGTACCTTCCAGGCTACTGAAGAAATGGTCAATAGGAAAGATCCAACCCTATCTTACCGCTCAGAATCTGTTGACTCTGACTAAATACAAAGGCTTTGACCCTGAGGTTAACCAATGGGGAGGAAGTTCAATGGTTCAGGGAATAGACTGGGGCTCATACCCACAGGTAAAAACCTTCATTTTTGGGGTAAATGTCGAATTATAATGTAAAATGCCATGAGAAAAGTATTCAAACATATATTGGTGCTGGGAACAGTAGTTTATTCGCTGGCTTCCTGTGATCTGAACAGAAATCCGATTTCCGGTTTTAGTGAACTTACAGTCGGACAGAAAACCGATACATCGAGTGTGAAATATGCAACCCGGGCTGAAATGCTGGCGCAATATCAGAGCATGTATAATAGCATCACTAATTCACAGGAAGGGTGGTATCTTGATTTCCTGGTCTATACAGAGACACATGCTGACAATGCGTATTGCGGAACCTCCGGTAGCGAACTGACCAGTCTGGAACAACAGACACAGGACGGCACCAACAAAAACATTGAGCGAGACTGGAATTCATTTCTGGGTCAGATAACTACAGCCAACCGTATCATTTGTAACATAGATTCAGTGCCTGACCCGGCTCTTACATCAGCTGAAAGAGTACAGTGGAAAGCGGAAGCCAGAATATGGAGAGCCTGGATGTTATTTGATATGGTTCGTTTGTGGGGAGATGTGCCTGTGGTTACACAGGAGACTCCGGATATTACTTCTGATAATATCGAGCAAATCTATCCATTACTTTATCCATCCAGACAACCAGTTGCAAAAGTCTATGAGCAGATTATTGCAGATTTGACAGAAGGAGAGAAAAATGCACCGAATATTGATGCAGTCAATAAATTCGTCCTGTCAAAAACCGTAGCAAGAGCATTGTTGGCGAAGGTATATGCCGAGAAGCCGATGCGTGATTACGCCAAAGTTATTGATTATTGCTCGAAGGTACAGGCAGACGGCTTGTCATTGGTTGCTTACACCGACCTCTTTGCCGTTAATGCTGCTAAAACTGATTGTAAACTCAGAAATTCCGCTGAATCCATTTTCGAAATCGTATATCCTCAGGGTAGCGGTAACTGGGTAACCTGGATGTTTGGTATTGACCTTTGTGATCCAAGTAGTACATATAACTGGGCCAAATGGATAACTCCATCCCGTGACCTGATAAAGGCTTTTGATAATGAAGGTGATGCTATTCGTGAAAATGAAGCGATAGTATGGGGGCAACCGTCATGGAGCAACCACTATCCGTCATCACATTATCCGTTCATGTACAAAACCCGCTCTAAATACAACAGCATTATCAAACTTCGTCTGGCAGATATCCTTCTTTTAAAAGCGGAAGCTTATGTGGAGCAAAACAGCCTGGCAGAAGCCGCTGCTTTGGTTGACCAGATTCGTTCCAGAGTTAATCTCTCCGGTTTGTCATCAACTACCAAAGCTTCACCGGATCTGATGCGTGAAGCTGTACTGAAAGAACGACGCCTTGAACTGGCATTTGAAGGACAGCGCTGGTTTGACCTGCTACGCACCGGAAAGGTCTTCAACGTGATGAATACGTTAAATGCGAGGGATGCAGGCCGGGCTAAGATGGCAACGGTTAATGATAAGAATATCTTACTTCCTGTTCCTCAAACCCAATTGGATAAAAACCCGAGCCTGACTCAGAACGAAGGTTATTGATACACGGCTTTAGTGCATATACATTTACCAAAACTAGTGAAGATGAGAGTTTTATATCTGACAATCTTTTTTGCCATAAGCGTGAGCCTGTTTTCTTGTGCAAAAGAGATTACTACTAACAACAATAATAATGATGACAATAACCCACCTGTAACTTCGGAGGTAGGTGTATATGTCACAAATGCTGCACGCTCGTTGCTATTGAAACAGATGCCGGTAAACTTTAATACCAAGCCCAATATGTCTCCGAATACCATTGTGGTAAATCCGGAGGTCAAATATCAGCAAATGGATGGATTTGGAGCCGCAATAACTGGTTCCTCATGTTACAATCTGCTGAAAATGACTGCTGCTAACCGGGCTAAGTTATTGAAGGAGACGTTTGATACGATTTCGGGAAACGGGTATAGTTTTATCCGCATATCATTAGGCTGTTCGGATTTTTCGATGGATGAGTACACATGTTGTGATACAAAAGGAATCGAAAACTTTGCGTTACATGCTTATGATAAACGGGATTTACTTCCTGTGCTGAAAGAGATTCTGGCCATAAATCCTAAAATCAAAATACTGGCATCTCCCTGGACTTGTCCACGATGGATGAAGGTGAATAACCTGACCGACAAACAGCTTTATAACAGCTGGACCGGTGGACATCTTAATCCGGACTACTATCAGGATTATGCTACCTATTTTGTGAAGTTTATTCAGGCCATGAAAACTGAAGGCATAGATATTTATGCCGTAACGGTACAGAACGAACCTCTCAACGCCGGCAACTCGGCTTCAATGCTGATGTACTGGACCGAACAGCGTGATTTTATAAAGACGGCACTTGGACCGGCTTTTAAAAAGAATAATATTCAGACTAAAATTATCGCTTTCGACCATAACTATAATTACGACAACATTGCTAGTGAGCAAAGTTATCCGGTGAACATTTACAACGATTCTGAGGCTGCTCAGTATATTGATGGGGCTGCATACCATGCCTATGGTGGAGACAAAGCGGAATTGCTCAATGTCCACAATGCACGTCCCGATAAGAATCTCTATTTCACAGAGATGTCTATCGGACTCTGGGGCTCCGGATACAAATTTGCCGATGACCTGATCTGGAATATGCGGGAAGTATGTCTCGGAACCATCAATAACTGGAGTAAAGCGGTTATGGTCTGGAATTTTATGCTGGATGACAATCACGCACCTTATCGTCCGGGAGGATGTAATATGTGTCTGGGAGCCATTGATATAAATTCATCAGACTATGTTACCATGACTAAAAACAGCCATTTCTACACCATATCACATCTGGCAAAGGTGATTACTCCGGGTGCATATCGTATTGGTTCGTCGGGGTATAACCCTTCTGGATTGACTTATTCGGCTTTCCTGAATCCGGATGGTTCTTATGCTCTGGTGTTGTTGAATGAGAATACGAATCCTCTGAACATTACCATATCCCAGGGAGTCAATTCATTCACCTATTCTGTTCCGGCAATGAGTGTCGTATCATACAAGTGGAAAAAATAATTCAACCTTAAACATAATGGTTATGAGAAAATATTTATTGATGCAGTTAACTGCCATTCTTTTGTTGGCATTTTCTGCATGTAGCGAAAAAGAGCAAAGTATTGGTAATCCTGTTATAGACAATCCGACTGTTGCTACTGCTGCAAATTTTGGTGACAGTGTCACTTTTTCAGCCAATGTGAGTGATAATATTCCATTGTCCACATTGAAAGCTCAACTGTATTATGGTGATGAAAAAGTTTCGGAAACGGTTATACGTACGAAAACAAATGGCATATATTCCGGGAAAATATTTGTTCCTTATTATGCCAACGTTCCTAATGCTACTGCAACCGTTAAGCTGGTTCTGCAAAATATCAACTTTACGATTACGAATAAAGAGTTTGACCTTCCGGTTACACGACCTGACTATGACTTCCTGACCCTTGTCATGGAAGATAAGACAGAGGTGAAGATGTTGAGAACCGCTCAGTACCAATACAAAGCAACAGCTGTCTTGCCTCAGAAATTCAAGGCATATATAAAAACGCCGGTTCTGAACGCTCAGGGAAACAGCCTGACTTTCGGATGGGAAAACAGCCAGATTGCGATCGGATCTACCAGTCTGATTCCTTTTTCAAATGCAACAGCCGGAACCTACGATGTAACTTTTAATACATTGACCTGTGTAGCGTCTCCATTTATTAAACTGATGTTTAACGGAACGGAAATGACTATGGTGGATGATAACAATTACAAGGTGGAGATGAATCTGACCAAAGGTCAGGTCATTGAGGTTTCCGGATTTCCGGATTATGCTAACTGGTGGATTGATCCGGATTATTTCACCAAAGGTTCGGATGGAAAACTGACCTTCTTACCTGAAAGCGGCAAGTACCGTGTTACGGCCAACTTCGCTTATAAATTCTTCATCATTGAGCGGATGAATGGCACTGCTTTATCTCAGCTTAACACTGATGGCAATGCTGTCTATCTTATTGGTTGGGGAGTGGGTAAGCCAAGTGCATCAGCCCGGAATATCAACTGGGATCCGTCAAAAGGATTGTGCATGGCCAAAGTAGGAACCAATAAGTTTCAGGTAACCATCAAGCCCTGTGAAATGGATGGAGCCGACTTTAAATTCTTCTACCAGAAAGGATGGGGTGGCGAATTTGTAACATCAAATTACACATCATATCCGTCTGATCTTATGACTATAAATGCAACATCAGGTAATTTCAAACCGATCAAAGCAAATTTCCCGGATCCGACAAGAGATTATGTAATTACGCTTGACCTCTCCGGGGGCAATACCGCTGCTGTTTTGACTATGGTAGCAAAATAATCTTTCCCTGAAGGGCATCTTCCCGGTTCGTTTCTTCTGTTGAGGAGATGCCCTTTTTTTATCTGTTTAAATTGAGTGATTTACCCGTTTATGGATAAACGGGTCAGGGAACTGTTGTCTCTGATGAAAGCTCCTTTGCATAAATAATTAATTGTTATTGAATGAATTAACTATACGTCTTTGCAACTTAAATTTATGTATTATGAAAACAATTACTAAGAGTGTATTGGCTTTGTTTTTATTCGTGTTTTTTCAATCTGTTCATAGTCAGACAACATTTCCGGTAACAATCAAAGTTATTGACCAGACAATGGGAGCCAAAACCAACAAAACGAACGACCAAAATGAGGTGAATCTATTTGCCTGGTTGTCATCAGGACTGGCTCCATCAACCTGGACTAACTGGTGGTATCCTTTATATAGCGGAGAGGCCGGAATTACAGGTTCTCAACTCGTTAAAAACACATCAGACTGGACCTGGCAGGCTACATTAAATGCTGCTCCAGGCACCTATCAGTGGAATCCCTATATGAAGACATTGGGCTGGCAACCAATGAATAAACGTATTCTCTACTACGGTGCTACAGATAACTTATCGTTTACCATCTCTGCTATCGGAGAAATAACCGGTACAACACAGATCGTGATCACTGCTGATAAATTTCCGGTAACTCTTAAACTGATAGATAAAAGCAAAGGTCAAAAGACCAATGATGCTGTCAATAATAATGAAACCAATCTCTATTTTCAGGGAGGTACTGTAACCAATGCCTCTACCACCCTGTATGCCGAGAGTATTCAGCCCACCGGAGACTGGTGGTACGCACTTTATCCGGGAGTAGCCCGATGTACAGGTGCCAATCCGATTGAGAAAAATGATACAGCCTGGATCTGGTCTGCAACTATTAATGCAGCCAGTGGATGTTATGCCTGGAATCCGGGTGCTAAATCTTCTGGTTGGAAAGACATTAACTCTTCCATTTATGTGTACAATACCACTTCGTCAAATATCCAGTTTAATGTCGGATTGGATGGTACAATTTCTGGCCAGACTTCTTTGATTATTCCGGGAAATACGCCTATGGTTGTAAATGCTGAAGATAATAATAGAGTGAGCGTTTATCCGACAAAGGTGAGTGAATCTCTATCTGTGGATGGAGCAAAAGAGCTGGTTGAGGTATATAGTGCAACCGGTTTGAAAATAGCAACCCTTTCAGCAGCCGAACACCTGGATATCAATACCTCGGCGTGGAGCAGTGGGCTTTATCTGGTGGTGGTTGATCATAAAAGTATAACTAAGATTTTCAAATAACGAGAGCTGCTTACAAGTGCCTGCTTGAAAAATTAAAAACAAAAGGACAATGAGAAAGATATTTTATTTTCTGATTTGTATGATGTTAGGTTTTGTGCAACTAAATGCTCAGACCTTGCAGCAAAAGTTTTACGTGGATTTTGGACCGAATGATGTTACCAACGGGAATATAACCACCAGTCCGGATGTAAATGGAAACTACTGGAATAACCTGACTGACAATACTGTTGCCGGAAATATCGCTATCGTTAATTCAACGAATGCAGCGACAGGATTTCGTTTGTTGGTGACTAAAGCCATGTCAAAAAACGGGATTCTATCCGGTGGACTTACTGCACCCGGTACTACATTATTGGGTGAATATGCCATAGCGACAGCTACTCAGGATTATTTCTTTACTACAAATGCTTCAACGCCGGGAGCATTTAAACTCACAGGATTAAATCCATCCAAAGCATATAAGTTCTATATTTTTGGTAGCCGGAATACAACTGAGCCCCGGATCGCAAAATACACACTTACCGGAATAAATTCAGCCATTGGTAATCTTCAGACTTCAGGAACTAATCTGGGTGGTACCGGCTATAACGGAAACAACAGTACTGTATATGCTTCTGATCTGATTTACCCGAATGCAAGTGGCGAGATTACGCTGGATCTGGCAGTTTCATCCGGAACCTATGCTCATATTAACCTGATGAAAGTTGAAGAATATACTGCAGGTCAGATTGATGCTACCTCCATTACTATCTCTGGAAATAATATTTCTTCAACCGGGGCAACTTCGCAAATGTCGGCTCAAATTACACCGTCCAATGCGACTGTAAAGACTGTTTCCTGGAAAGTGGATGATGAAACCGTTGCTTACATTGATGCGAATGGGCTCCTTTATCCCAAAAAGAATGGCGCTGTAACAGTAACTGCAACACTGACTCAAACCAGTTCTACCATTACTGTAACAAAGCAAATTACCATCTCAAATCAGCTTGCAGCGCTCTATTTTTCCGGATCAAACACAGAAAACGGAGATAATATAGGGAGTGCCATTCCGATGAAAATGGTTACCGGATTTAATGGTATTGTAACTCCTGTATTTGAGATTTATACCTCATTGAAGTCAGACGGGACTTTTAATTTTTATACTTCACAGGATCAGTCTGCTACGGTATTTGGAGCAGGAGCAACGTCGGGTACTATTCAGGCCGGAGGTGCAGGAATTGATCCTGCGGAGTCTGGGCCTGTATTGATTACGGTAAATCTAAGCACCAATACTTACACGATTTTGCCAATTACCAAATGGAGTGTTGTCGGTAGCACAATCGTTAGCGGATGGGGAGGTGATGTTCCACTGACTTATCAGGGTAACGGGGTTTGGTCAGGTCTTGTAGATATGACCGTTACAACAACTGAAACACCCCGGTTTGTATTACGGGCAAATGGTAATTGGTCATATGTGTTGAAAAGGGTTCAGGGTACTTCCCATACTGTCAGGATGGAGTCACAGGCCAGCGCCAATGGCTATACGGTGGAAGATATTCCCCTTGGGTACGGATTGGTAAATGTAACAGTTGACCTGAGAAACTATACCTATTCGGTTGCATGTCCGTCAATAGATAATTACCGTATTGCCTGGATGGGCTCATCTGTTGCTAATGGACAGGGGGCTACCAATATGCAGGGATATCGCTATCTGTATACGCAGGAGCTGGCTCAACGATTTGCTGACAACAAGGGATATAACTGGAGTGTAGGAAATATTTCCGTAAATGGAAATAGTACGTTGAATCTCTTAAGCCGATGGGAGTCAGATCTAACTCCTCAGTGTAGTAAATATGTAGTCTATGCTCTTTCTCTTGGTAATGAAGGTATCCATGAAGCTACTGATAAACAGGCGATTTTCAATCAGTTCAAAACCAACATGCAAACTCTGATTGATATGGCCCGTGCAAGTGGCAAATATCCATTGGTAACGAATAACTACACCCGTGCTGATTTTGACTTGACTGATTATTCGTACATCCGTCAGATGAATATGCTGATTCACGAATGGGATGTCCCCAGTGTAAACATGCTTGGAGCAATTGACGATGGCACCGGAAAATGGCCGGTTGGATATCAGTCTGATGTCTATCACCCGAATGATGCCGGACATGCAGAGTTTTCTTATGCAATCGTACCCTCTCTTTTTGACGCGATTCAGAATGGAAAATCATTGCCGCAGAAAGTATCCGGAACTTATTTGACTTTGGGGAAATCAGTGTCAACAGATAGACTGACTTTTATTCCTGAAAATCTGATTCACCCGTTTACGATATCATTTGACGTGAGAACTACCGGTACAGGTATTATTTCTTCGTTTGACCAGGCTGGACAAACCGGTTCGCTTACGATTACAGATGCTGGTGTCCTGCAATATTCATCCCCTAACGGTGGGATTATTACCGGAACTACCGTTGTAAATGACGGACAATGGCACAAGGTTACCTTAACTCATTTTTATGCCAGAGGTGAAACTCTTTTATATTCAGATGCTATGGAATCCGGTCGTTTAAGTGAAAAACTTCTTGCTGATAAATTCAGCCTGAATGATGTCAATGCACCGGCGGTAATTGATTACAGAGAGCTATTTTTCTACAGATCGGGGATGAATAGTGATGAGTTAACAGGACTCAATAGCGGAAAAATGTTGAAATCGAGTCTGGAGATTTATGCACCACTTGACGGTCAGGCCGTATTAGGTACAAATGCTCTTGTAAATCAGGCTCAAAGTACAAACACAGTACAACGTGTACAACAGGTTACAACCGGAGTCTCAGAAAATACGACAACAGGAAGAATCAGAATTTCACCTAATCCGGCTCAGAATGAGGTGACGATAGATGGATTGACTTCTGATAGACCCTATGATTATTCAGTTTATAAGTTGGATGGGCAAATAGTCTTGAACGGCCAATTGTCCGATAAAAAGGAAATCAACATAACCTCACTATCACCGATGCAATATGTTTTGGTTATAAAGGGTGTCGGTAATAGTATTTCTCAGGGATTTAAATTCACAAAAGCAGATACAATCAAGTGAATTTGAGTTTGCATTAAGAGTAGCTGATACACCTTAACCTGAAATTAGTAAGTTTCGGATTGTTAAGGTGTATCTTTAATAAAACCAGTAATAAGAATCTGAAACGTGAAACACAGCTCAAGCAAACCTCTGTCAATCAGGATAGAAATATGGATTATTAATACTTTTATCGGGGTGTTTTTTGCCTCTGGAGCAATGTCGCAAACGGTAACACCGTGGTTGACAACCGGAAGTAAGACTCTCCTTCTTCAGAAACAGTCATCTGTAGTATTCGGAACTACTTCTACATCTACAAATTCCATAACTATTGATCCGTCGATAGCCTATCAGACAATGGATGGCCTGGGCTTTACTCTTACCGAAGGGAGTGCCGAAGTGATCAGTTCTTTGTCTGAATCTCTGCAAATCCAGCTCCTGAATGAGTTGTTTAATAAAACGACCGGAATAGGTATTTCTGCCATTCGTATCAGTATTGGTGCATCAGACCTAAGCTCTTCCGACTATAGCTACAATGAATCATCAGGAGATGTAAATATGATGAATTTTAGTCTGGTTGGAGCTGATCAAACTTATTTGATTCCCATAATAAAGAAGATACTGGCGATAAATCCTGATATGAAAATATTGGCAACGCCCTGGACCGCTCTGCGTTGGATGAAGTCCAACACATCATGGATAGGAGGTACTCTAAATAACAGTTATTATTCTTCTTATGCACGCTATTTTGTTAAATATCTCGATGCCATGAGCGCTCAGGGGATAAAGATTTGGGCAATTACTCCGCAAAATGAGCCATTGAACCAAAGTAATGATCCCAGCATGGGAATGAGTTCTACGGAACAAAAGAATTTTATCAATAATAATCTTGGACCGGCCTTACTGGCTGCTGGTTATTCAAACGTGAAAATAATTGCTTATGATCATAATTGTGACAATACAACCTATCCGATTGATGTTTGCAATAATAGCAGCTATGTGGATGGTGCGGTATTTCATCTTTATGCCGGAAATATTTCGGCATTGACAACAGTGAAGAATGCGACCAATAAAAACGTTTATTTTACGGAACAATATTCAGCTTCTACTGGTTCTTTCTCAGGAGATTTGGGATGGCATATTAAAAATGTGGTTATCGGGGGGGCGAATAACTGGGCTAAAGCTATCTTTGAATGGAATCTGGCGAATAATTCATCTTATGGGCCGCATACGTCCGGTGGTTGCACTACGTGTATGGGAGCTGTAACAATTAATGGAAGTACAATTGTCCGAAATGTTGCATATTATATCATAGGGCAGGCTTCTAAGTTTGTCCAATCGGGAGCAGCCAGGATAAATACCACTTCCAGCAATAGTAATGTTTCTGTGACTGCATTTAAAAACAGCGATGGAACTATTGCTGTCATAACCTTTAATAGTGCTTCATCAGACCAGAATGTGAAATTAACCTGTAATGGAAAATCGTTTATTTACACAATACCAACGAATTCTGTTGCTTCATTTACCTGGAGTACTGTATCAACAGATGTATCCGAATCAGTAAAAGATAATGTTAAGTTGATTCCTAATCCGGCAGGAGAAAGTGTATCAATAACGCATCCTGATTTATTGGGTGAAACTGCATCTGTCCAGTTATATAACCTCTCGGGGACTCTTGTGTTTAAACAGTCACTAAGTGCTGATAATCAAATAGAACATTTGAATATATCCAGCCTGCCCAAAGGTATTTATCTGGCAAAACTATCCGGAGATGCAGTGTCGTTAAGTGAGCGTTTGATAAAAAAATAATATCTTGAATCTATCATTATTATATAATACTCTAAAAATGAAGAATATGAAGTTTGCAATTTCTGCTATTTCCCTGACCGCAATTTTAAGCCTTGGTCAATCCGCTCAGGCGGGAGGAAAGACCAATAATCTATTCCAACCTCATTCTGCAAAGGTTATTACCACTGCTCAAAATACCGATTACCGTTTTACACCAACTCAGATAACAGAATTTCAATCGGTTCCCCAACCGTTGGAAACAGAAGTCTGTGTGTTTGTTGATCCGTCAAAAACTTTCCAGACTATGGTTGGAATAGGAGGTGCCTTGACAGATGCTTCAGCGGAAACATTTGCCAAATTACCAAAACTGAAGCAACAGGAGTTACTTGATGCTTATTACAGCAAAACCAAAGGAATAGGTTATACCTTAGGTCGTACAAACATCAACAGTTGTGATTTTTCAAGTGATAACTATACTTATGTAAAAGTGAACGATAAAGAGCTGAACAGTTTTTCGGTTGAACACGATAAGAAGTATAAAATTCCTCTTATCAAACAAGCTGTAACCGCAGCCGGTGGGTCTTTGACGCTGTTTGTAAGTCCATGGAGTCCTCCAGCCTGGATGAAGGATAATAACAATATGTTACAAGGAGGAAAACTGCTAGCCAATTACCGTCAGGCCTGGGCAAATTACTATGTGAAATTCATCAATGAGTACAGAAAAGAAGGCATTCCTATCTGGGGATTAACTGTGCAAAATGAGCCAATGGCCAAACAGAAATGGGAATCCTGTGTGTTTACTGCAGAGGAAGAACGGGATTTTATACGTCGATATCTTGGCCCAACGTTACAAAAGGCAGGTATGTCTGATAAAAAAATGATCGCGTGGGATCACAATCGGGATCAGGTATATCAGCGGGCAAGTACCATTCTTAGTGATCCGGAAGCGGCCAAATATGTGTGGGGGATTGGGTACCATTGGTATGAAACATGGACCGGAAGTGATATGCTTTTTGAGAACCTGAAACGTGTGCACGAAGCTTTCCCTGATAAAAAACTTTTTTTCACGGAAGGTTGTATCGAACGCTTTCAGTATGATCGGATCAAAGACTGGACATTAGGGGAGAAATATGGTTATTCAATGATCAATGACTTTAATTGTGGAACAGTTGCCTGGACTGACTGGAATATTCTTTTAGACGAAAATGGCGGCCCTAATCACGTAGGAAATTATTGTTTTGCTCCGATTATAGCAGATACACGAAAAGGAGAACTGCTTTATACTAATATCTATTATTATATCGGCCATTTTTCGAAATATATCAGACCGGGAGCGAAAAGAGTAGCGGTATCTTCAAATCGGGATAAGCTGTTGGCAACAGGATTTGTAAATACAGACGGGACATTCGCAGTTGTGGTGATGAATCGTAGTTCTGAAAAAATAGCCTATAAATTGTGGATTAAAGGTCGTGCTGTACAGATTGAAGCGCACCCACATTCAATCAGCACAGTGTTGGTTAATTAAAGAGATAAGATAAATAAGCCGGATAGATATTGCAGGGTACTGAAAAACACATAAGAGTCACTGAAAAATGGTCTGGAGTCACTCCGAAATGCGAATGCGGCACTGAAAAATGCGTCGGAGGCACTGAAAAATGCGAGAGAGTCACTCCGAAATGCAAGAGCGGCACAGAAAAACGAGAAAACGGCACTGAAAAATGCGAGAGAGAGTGACTCCCGACCGTTTTTCAGTACCGCTTAGATATTGTCCGGATTTCCTTTAGGATGTATTATATAACTCTTTATATGAAACGAGCATGAACAAGAGTTCATCAAAGTGTATGACATAATATGCGATACCGATAGCTTCGGTACCATATGTGGCCAAAACAAAAATAAATAATGACATATGAAATCTACAGTCAATCAGTTGATGTGTTCTTACTATAAAGCAAACTCTAAAAAAGGGCTGTATACGGCAGTCGGATTGAGTTTGCTTTTATTTTTCAATAATCTTTCGGCTCAAAATCATACGGTCGCACAACGGGTAGATTCACTGATGAAGTTGATGACACTTGATGAAAAGATAGGACAACTCAACCAATATTCCAGTTCTTGGGCTACCGGACCTGTATCGCCAGAGGGAAACAAACTTCAGGAAATACGTGAGGGAAAAGTCGGTTCATTACTTAATGTGAAGGGAGTTGACAAAACCCGGGCAATGCAGGAAATAGCACTGCAATCCCGATTGAGAATCCCGTTACTTTTCGGCCTGGATGTAATTCATGGTTACAAAACTATATTTCCGATCCCTTTGGCTGAAGCTGCCAGTTGGGACATGAATGCAATTGAAACATCTGCACGTATTGCTGCTGTTGAAACTGCTGCTTCAGGTATTCACTGGACATTTGCTCCAATGGTCGACATTGCACGTGATGCCCGTTGGGGGCGTGTGATGGAGGGTGCAGGAGAAGATACTTATCTGGGGTGTGCTATTGCCCGGACACGGGTGAAAGGATTTCAGGGAAAAGGCCTGGGTGCGACTGATGCCGTAATGGCATGCGTTAAGCATTTTGCTGCTTATGGTGCTGCAATTGGTGGAAGAGACTATAACTCTGTGGATATGAGCGACTGCTCTCTATGGGAAGTTTATCTTCCTCCGTTTAAAGCAGCATTGGACGCTGGAGCTGCTACTTTTATGAATAGTTTCAATGATCTGAATGGTATTCCGGCTACAGGTAATTCCTATTTGCAACGGGATATTCTTAAAGGTAAATGGGGATTCCAGGGCTTTGTGGTAAGTGATTGGGGTTCGATTGGCGAAATGATTCAACATGGTTATGTCAAAGACCAGTATGAAGCTGCCCAGGCTGCTATTTCTGCAGGCAGCGATATGGACATGGAAAGTCGTTGTTACAATCGGAATCTAAAACAATTGGTAAGGGATGGGAAAGTATCAGTCTCACTGATAAATGATGCGGCAAGACGCATTCTTACTAAAAAATTTGAATTGGGACTATTTGATGATCCGTTTCGCTTCAGTATTTCCGAACGGGAGATTCAGACAATAGCAGATACAGAACATAGGATACAAGCACGCGATGTTGCGCGGAAAAGTATAGTCTTACTTAAAAATGAAAATGGGCTATTACCTTTGGCGCCCTCAAAAAAGATTGCTCTTATTGGACCTTTAGCCAAATCCAAAGTAGATATGTTGGGTTTCTGGAATGTAGAATGGCCGGATAACAGCGATGTGATTTCTCCCTTCGAAGGATTAGAGGCTCGTGTAGGGAAAGGAAATTTACTGTATGCAAAGGGTTGTGATATCACTGATACTTCAAAGGTCGGTTTTTCAGAAGCTGTGAATGTTGCCAGAAAAGCTGATGTGGTAATATTGACAGTCGGAGAGAAACGTGACATGAGTGGTGAAGCCAAAAGTCGGTCTAATATTCATCTTCCAGGGATTCAGGAAGAGTTGATAAAAGCTATATATACAACGGGTAAGCCTGTAATTGTGTTGGTAAATGCAGGTCGTCCGTTGATATTTAACTGGACGGCGGAGCATGTTTCATCTATAGTTTATACCTGGTGGTTGGGCTCTGAAGCAGGAAATGCTATGGCTGATGTCTTGTTTGGAGACTATAATCCTTCAGGGAAATTGCCAATGACATTTCCTGCCAGTGAAGGTCAGATTCCCATTTATTATAATTACCTGAATACTGGTCGGCCAGCATCCGATGATGGATCATTTGCCAACTATCAATCCGGGTATATTGATTTGGCTAAATCTCCCCGTTATCCATTCGGATTTGGATTGAGTTACACCTCATTCCTCTATGATGGGCTTAAACTTAGTTCTGAACACATGAAGTCGAATGAAAAGATTGAGGTCTCTTTTTCTCTGACAAATACCGGAAAATATGCAGGTGATGAGGTGGTTCAGCTTTATTTCAGGGATCAGGTTGCCTCTGTTGTCAGACCAGTGAAAGAACTCAAGGATTTCCAAAAGATTCATTTGGATTCAGGTGAGCACAAAACTGTCCATTTTACGATCGATAAAGAGAAGCTTTCTTTCTATAACCGCAAACTCGAGTGGGTGGCTGAACCCGGACAGTTTGATTTGATGATTGGTGCATCTTCAGCAGATATACGACTAAAAAGCACTTTTGTGCTTGAATAATAAAGATCAGTATTAGTCTTGTATAAACTGGTTTGTGTGTGACTGAATTGCTCCTGCGTGATGCCGGGGCAATTCTTCTCCATCAGTGATGTCACGAATTGTTTTGACAATTAGAAATCATAACAAAAAACAAATGTCATATGAAACTTCATATCATAATCATTTTTGTGTTTACCTGCATTCGGTTAAACACTGGATTAAATGCACAGGTATTCAGTAATGCTGATTTAAAGATAACAAAACTTGAAGACAAACTTTGGGTGGTAGAGACAACGGATAAAACGACTATGTATATTATCGAAGGGAGTAAAAAGGCAATGCTCATCGATACCGGAACAAACTGTGAAAAACTGGATGAGGTGGTCCATCGGATAACCCAAAAGCCTCTTTATGTAGTGATAACACATATGCATCTTGATCATGCCGGGAATATTACACCTTTTAAAGATATCTATTTTCATCCGGCAGATACACTCTTAATGAAACGGCTTAAACCATTTTATGGGAAAGTTCATTATGTAAATGATGGAGATCTCTTTGACCTAGGAGATAAAACAATTGAGGTAAAACATATGCCCGGTCATACGCCGGGGGCGATAGTCCTGATTGACCGGTCTGCCGGAAATTGTTTTACCGGCGATGCATTTGGCTCGGGATTGGTGTGGTTACAATTGTGGCCATTTTCACCGATCAAAACTTATATCCGATCCTGTGATAAAATGGAAAAGTTGATGAGCAATGGCATAAACAATATTTATTGCGGGCATTATCCATATTTGAAAAAAGCGTTGTCTATTGACTATATCCGGAACATGAAAAAATTGGCAGAAGCTATTGATAATGGCTCAGCTCCATCTCCTCATCCCTATGAAATACATTATCTTGATATTAGTGGGCCTAACCCAACTATAACTTCACTAAATGGGGTTAGTATTGTATATGAACCATCGAAGATCAAATAGGCATAAAAAAACAGGAGGTATATTTCAAATTACCTCCTGTTTTCTTCTTTTATTAGATTAATCTCCTGAATTAACCGTTTTTTTCTTACCGTTTTTCAGTTTCTTGAGTTCACTTTCAAGTTGGTTGATTTTTGCATCCTGATTGTAAATGGTTGTCAAAAGTGCATTTAGCTCTTCGTTATCAATCGTGTCAGGATACTGGGCATTTACCCGATCAATGAAGTCACCCAGAACATTCATATAATTGGTAAACGCATCAAACGGAGAATCATAAGGGCTGAAATAACTATGAACAGCACCATCGGATGAGTGTTTTGTACTCATATAATAGAAATGGTCACTTGATTGAAGATAGATCCAGTCTTGCATCAAGCGCCGGTCATGACTAAGACGAACGCGTTCGCTAATAGAGTATAATTTGCCGGCAGCATCTTTTTGCAGGCGGTTGCCCAACCATGCGCTTGTATCACGTTCCTCATCGGCCCATGACATGGGGTGCATCACGTATATATTGTCGACAGCCTGGTTATTCTTAATCACTTCGCTTGGAGTCTGGAAATCGATATCTCTTATTTTGGCACATTGCGGTAATGCCTTAAGAAAGTCAAAAATACCGCTTTCTTTTGATTGCATTTCCCCGAATGTATCGAAGTTCATGAATAGGTTCACCAGCTTTTCATTTTCAGGAGTCTGTGCAACCCAGTCCATGTATTTATCTGCTGTTAAAGGATAATTGTTCCAATTTTGATTTGAGAAACGGAAAGATATATCATCACTGAATTTAAAGTTTCTCATCAACAGTTTAAGTTTGGGTGCAGCGCCACAGCTATACACATAATTGGGGCTCTTCCATCCCAAAATATGTTTGGCTCCTTCGGCAATTACTCCTTTGAAGCCCATTCTGTGTGCCATTTCTCCGATTTCATCTGAGTAAATTAACTCTGTATTGCGGAAAACAGTTGGTGTTAATCCAAAGAGGTTCTTGATTTTGTTGATATGCATTTGAACCTGGCGGGTGAATTCAGCTTCATCATAAAGAGATGCAAGTGAATGTGCATAAGTTTCTGCTAGAAACTCAACACAACCTGTTTTCGCCAGATTTCTTAGATGCTCAATTACTTCAGGTACATAGATCTCAAGCTGTTCCAATGCTGTTCCGGAAATAGAGAAAGCTACTTTAAATTTTCCATTTGAAGCGGAAATCATTTCACTGATCGTTTGTAATGCCGGAATATAAGAATGTTCAGCAATACGAGAAATGATTGACTCATTATTAAAATCATCATAGTAATAGTGGTCACATCCAATATCAAAAAATCTATATCGTTTTAAACGGAATGGTTGGTGTATTTGAAAGTAAAAGCAAATAGTTTTCATATGTCTAAATTTTTGATGGTTTACAAATTGATTTCTTTGGCTTTTATGAATTTTACTGCCAACCTAATACTTGTTTATAGATGTCTATTACCTTTCGACCTGCTTTTTCCCAAATAATCTGGTCGACTTCCTTTTTCCCTTCTTCTTTTAGATGGTCATACATCGCTGGATAAGTCACTATGGAGTAGATTGCGTCTGCCATAGCTTCAATGTCCCAGTAATTGATTTTTATCACATTTGAAAGAATTTCAGCACATCCTGATTGCAATGAAATAATACTGGGAACTCCCACTTGCATTGCTTCGAGAGGGGAAATGCCGAATGGCTCAGAAACAGAGGGCATGATATACACATCACTAGACTTCAACATTTCGTACACTTGTTTTCCTTTAAGGAAGCCTGTGAAGTGAAATCTGTCTGCAATTCCCCTGGCTGAAGCCAGCTTAATCATGTCATTCATTTTATCACCACTCCCGGCCATAACAAAACGGACATCTTTGGTTTTGCTGAGGACTCTGTGTGCTGCTTCAACAAAATATTCAGGCCCTTTTTGCATGGTAATGCGGCCTAAGAATGTAACAACTTTGTCCTTTGTATTTCTTTTAGGCTCGATAGCTTCTATTTCCGGACTGATGGGTTCTACCGCATTGTGGACTGTAGAAACTTTCCGGGGATCAATCTGATATTTTTCAATTACTGTCTTTCTGGTCAGATCGCTAACACAAATGATATGGTCAGCCCAATTCATACCGTCTTTCTCAATTGCAAAAACCTGAGGGTTTACATTGCCACGGCTTCTGTCAAAATCGGTTGCATGCACATGTATAACAAGTGGTTTTCCTGTTATTTGTTTTGCATGAATACCCGCCGGATAAGTAAGCCAGTCGTGAGAATGGATTACGTCAAACGGATAAGTTCTGGCAATGACTCCGGCAACAATGGAGTAATTGTTGATTTCCTCTAATAGATTTTCAGGGTATCTTCCGGAGAATTCTATACATCCTAAATCATTAAGATGGTGCATGTAGTTGAAATCGGCATAAATATGGTCCCGCAAATCATAATAGTCCTGCGGATTCATACAATGTCCGATTCTTTGGTTAACATAGTCCCACTGGTGATCCCGCCATGCAACGGGAGTGCAGTTGGCTCCGATAATTTTCAGAAAACTTCTATCCTCATCACCCCACGGTTTCGGTATAACAAATGTGATGTCCATATCACCACAGCTTGCCATACCTCTTGTAAGCCCGTAGCTCGCTGTTCCCAATCCCCCAAGAATATGAGGTGGAAACTCCCAACCAAACATTAGTGCTTTCATTAATTATGGTATTAAATATTAAAAGATTTAATCAACTTCATCGCCCGCAAAATTTCAGCCACGTTCATGGCAAAAGAGACAGCTCCACGACCTGTAAACGGAGGATTACCATCGTACAATTCACTTATTGTACCTACACAATTATTCGCCATTTCATCTTCAAAACTGATAAGTCTGTTTTCTGCAAATGTGAGACCGCTCATACCGAAAATATTTAAGTAGGCTTCAAGGTAGAAACCCATTAACCATGGCCATGCTGTTCCCTGGTGATAAGCGTAATCACGATGTGCTTGTGGACCAGCATAATACGGTGTGTAGCCTTGGCTTTTGGGGCTTAATGACCGAATCCCTTTAGGCGTAAGTAACTCTTTTGTTACATAATCAAGAACCTGTTTTCGCTCTTGTTTATTTAGAGGGCTGTATTCCAGAGATATGGCGAAAAGCATATTGGGGCGAACGCTCCAGTCTTTATAATCGCCATCTACGTAATCAAAAAGATAGCCCGCTTCATTTCTGAATACCTTTTTAAAAGAATCTCCAACCTTATCAGCCAGAATTTCTAGTTCATTAGCCTCATTTTCTTGGCCTTTTTTTCGGTAAAGCTTTGCGGCAAATCTAAGTGCATTATACCATAACGCATTAAATTCAACAAGATATCCCGAGCGGGGAACAACAGGTAAATTACCAATAGATGAATTCATCCAGGAAATAGCCTTTTCTTTTCCATAAGAATAAAGAAGGCCATTGTCGTGTAAAAACAAGTTTGGGTGTCTTCCTGTTCTGATAAATTCAATTATTTCAGTGATTGTTCCAAAGTTAGAACATAATTCTTCGGTACCGTATTCCTTACAATATTGTTGTATTGCCCAAATAGCCCATAGTGGAACATCTGGCTGTTCGATCTCTTTGATAATGGGGTCTGGCTTTTCCTTTTTTATGAATTTAATCAAAGCCTCTAACCCTGTATGCATGATCTTCTCGAAATTATCCTTTTTATCAATACTAAGGGTACATCCTGGCAGGGCTATGAATGTGTCTCGTGCCCGCACTTTAAACCATGGGTAACCTGCCAGAAGGTAATGTTTTGAATCGTCTTTGTAATTATAAAACTGCTGTGCTGAATTTTTAAGACAGTTATATAAGCTATCACGATGGTCTCTTTTGCTTACTTCTGTTTCGTATATGGCTTTCAGCCTTTTTGCATTTACCTGACTTGTCCCGGCTGAGAGATATACACTCTCTCCTTTTTTAATTGGAAGTTCAAAATACCCCGGAGTGTAAAGGTCTTCTTTAAAGGGAAATCCTCTTTCTATTTCTTTAGAGTATTCTATCCCTTTGTACCAATCAGGAATAAAAACGAAATTATTTTTTTTATTTGTCTGCATAAACAATTCAGGATACCCCGGGTAAAGACATGTCTTAATCCCGTGTTCAACCTCTTGATATGCCTTATTTATATATTCATTCTCCTGGGTAAGATCATTTACATTTCGAAAGGAAAGGAATGGTCTTAATCTCAGGGTTGTTGGTGAATGAGCATCAATAAGCGTGTATTTAACGATAATCCGGTCTTCACCCCAAACAAACAATTTTTCTTTTGATAATATAACCCCTCCTACACGAAAGGTTACGCGCGGAACTACCTCATAGTCAAATTCCCGAATGTATTTATGTCCTTTAGGACTATAATTGTCTCCCTGATATTTATGAATACCAAGGTTGAATTCTGCGCCATGTTGTATGATCGTTTCATCTATTGAAGAAAGAAGCACGTGATTGTCCTCATCAATTTCAGGTACGGGAATAACCAATAATCCATGATATTTTCTGGTATGACAACCTATCAGCGTTGTGCAATGGTATGCACCCGAGTGATTGGTGCGCAGCATCTCTTTCGGTAGCGATTGCTCTAGGTTAATCAGGGTGCTTTTATCAAACTTAAGGTAACTCATATGTGTGGTAAATTGTAGTTGATAAAATGTTAAATTTCTGTTTTTTCAAAATTAAAAAAATATTCAGATGCAACAAAGGTTTCGACAAAAAAAAAGTGGGGATTGGGAAAATATTTAACGAAATGAGTTTCTGGTCGGTCTAATTTGGTATATTTACATGTTTAAAAGAATGGGAAAAGGTATGACTTTGGAGACAAAGCGCATTTTGTATGCTCTGTATTTCCCGTGCAGTTTTTTGCTGTTGCTTTGGGGTATAGAGGTGGTCGGATTTCAGTTTGGAGTCGAATTTGAGAGATATGGTATTTACCCTAGGGATTTTTACCAACTTTACGGGATTCTCTTCGAACCATTGATTCACGATGATTTCAGACATTTGTGGTCCAATACTGTTCCACTTTTTCTGCTACTTTGGGCACTCTTCTTCTTCTATGGGGAGATCTGTTTTAGAGTTTTTGGCCTTTTGTGGGTTTTGTCTGGTTTTTTGACTTGGGTAATTGGTAGGCCAGCTTATCATATCGGAGCAAGCGGATTGATATACGGCGTGGCATTTTTCCTTTTTTTTAGTGGAATAATACGCCGGAGTCGTGCGTTGATGGCTTTATCTGCGATAGTAGCTTTTATTTATGGAAGTATAGTATGGAACATGTTCCCAATTTCAGAACTGATATCACCTGAAACCTCTTGGGAGGGGCATTTATCAGGTGCTATATCTGGTTTGGCTTTGGCATATTGGTATCGTAAACAAGGCCCGCAAAGGGAGTCCATCTTTATAGACGAATCAGACGAGATTGTTGATGAAGATAGTTATTGGGAGCAAGAAGCAGATAATAAAGAAGAAAAAGAGAACGAAAGATAGTTTTCTTATTTTATTACACCTTTAAATGCTTCTCCAATAATTATTGCGACATTAGAGGTGAATAATTTAACAGAAATAGCTAACAGGATTACGCCAAAAAACTTGCGAAGTATATAGGTGCCACCTTTTCCGAGAATATTTTCGATTTTAGTGATAAATCGTAATACAAAAAAGACAACTATCATATTAAAAATCAGAGCCAGAATTATGTTTAATACATTGTATTCAGCTCTCAGAGAAAGGAGAGATGTAAAGGTTCCGGCTCCGGCGATCAATGGGAATACGAGAGGAATGATTGTCGTATTTTTAAATTCACTTTCCAACTTGAAAATCTCAACGCCAAAAATCATTTCAATAGCTAAAACAAAGATAATGAGTGAGCCAGCCACAGCAAATGATTGTACATCTACATTGAATAATTTCAGGATTACTTCTCCGGCAAGCAGGAATCCAATCATAGTTAACAGAGATAAGATGGTGGTCTTGGTTGGATTATAATATGCACCCTTGCTTTTAAGGTTTAATATAACCGGGATGGATCCGGTTATGTCAATAATTGCAAATAATACCACAAATGCACTGATAAATTCCTTGAGATTAAATGCTAATTTCTCCATATTATGAGATTTGTGCTTAGAAATATTCTTATCTGAAAATGATAGGAGGGAGATGTTTCTACAAAAGTAGATTGTTTTTTGTATATTTACGCTCCAAAATAGAATAAAAAACAATCAAAATGAGCTTTTTGGATTTATTACTACAGGCGCCTGTCTTTCAGGGGGTAAGCAGAGTTAGTTTGACTAATAGTCTGGAAAAATACAGCCTGGAATTTTTAAAGTTTAAGCAGGGAGAGCAGATTGTTGCTAAAGGCGAGCTTTTTACTCATGTCAAGTTCATAATATCCGGTAAAGTCGTAAGTTATACTGAGAATAATACCGGAATCCTAACGGTGAAAGAGGTGATTGTCGCTCCTAACATTGTTGCAGGTAATTATATCTTTGGACTCGAAACTAAATCTATTTACGATATTTATGCGCATACGGATGTCGGAATGATGCAGATCAAAAAAGACGATTTCCTTGATTTGCTTCGTAAAGAACCGATTTTTAATCTGAATTACCTGAATTTCCTTTCCGTACGTTCTCAGAGTTATTATCATACGATGCTTTCTGTTTCGTCTGGAGATCCAAAGGAGCGAATTGCAATGTGGATACTACTTCTGACGCATAAACGTGCTGAGGAGATTGAGCTTCAGATATCGAAGGCTAATTTAAGTGCATTAATGGGGGTGACAGTAAAAGAACTTGGACTTGCGTTGGATGAGTTGCGTGTGATGAAACTTTTGACATACTCTGATGAAGGTGTACAGGTATTGGATAGGCATGGATTAGTCGATTTTATTCACGATATTGATGATGCCGATTAATTGTATATAAAAAAATGCCGGAGGAAATTCAATCTCCGGCATTTTTTTATAGCCTATATCTAGGAATTCTTAACCGATGATAATCAGGTCAGCTCCTTCCATGATTGAGTCGCCTTTGCTTACTTTAATATCAACAACCTTACCATCGCGGTCGGCATTAATGTTGTTTTCCATTTTCATTGCTTCAAGAATCAGAACCTTCTGTCCTTTTTTTACCTCGTCGCCTACTTTTACCAATACATCAACGATTACGCCTGGAAGCGGAGATTTGATTGCAGTGGTACCGCCATCTACTGTTGGTTTTGAGATGACCGGCTCTCCTGTTGCTGTTTTAGGAGCCGGAGCCGGAGTGGTCGCCGCAACTATTGGTTGTGGTTTTGGAGCAGCTACAGGAGCAGCAACAGGGGCTGCAGCTACAACAGCTTCGTCTAGTTCTACCTCATAAGATTTACCGTTAACTTCCAGTTCAGCAGAAGTCTGGTCAATTCTGGTAACCTTTACTCTGTAAGATTTACCGTTGATTGTATATTTAAAATCTTTCATTTTTTGTAGTTGATTATCTTTTTCTTAAAACAGGAACTTCTCGTAATCCATAGATTTTTGAACTCCAGGGTGAATAATCTTTTTTGACTTTCTCTATGGTAAGAACAGTCTCTTCCCAGTCGTGATGTGAGCTTTCATTGCGCAATTCGTATAATGCCATTGCGATTGCTGCATACACATTTTCATCCTGAGATTCTTCTATTTGCTGCACATTACTCCCAAGCTCGATGACTTTGTCAACGACTTTAGCCTCATTGCCGTCAAGCTTTAATGTCAAATTAATCGTTATTTCCATACGAAATTGTATTTGGACTGCTAAATAAAGGCAGACAAGAGTCTGCCTCTCTTCAAATCCCGAACATCTTCAATCACTGGTTTTTCAACCGGAGATTACAGAGGAAGGTTGTCGTGCTTTTTAGCAGGGTTGGTTAATTTTTTGGTTTGTAATTGTTGTAATGCGCGAATCACGCGAAAACGGGTGTTTCTTGGCTCGATAATATCGTCGATGTAACCGTATTTCGCTGCGTTGTAAGGATTAGCAAATGCATCTCGGTATTCCTGTTCTTTCTGAGCAGCAGCTTCCGCAGGATTTTCAGATGCGGCAACTTCTTTAGAGAAGATAACTTCAACAGCTCCAGATGGTCCCATTACTGCAATTTCCGCAGTTGGCCAAGCGTAGTTGATATCTCCGCGCAGGTGTTTAGAACTCATCACACAGTATGCACCACCGTAAGATTTACGCAATGTAACAGTAACTTTAGGTACTGTCGCTTCTCCAAATGCATAAAGTAGTTTAGCCCCGTGAAGGATTACGCCACCATACTCTTGTCCTGTCCCCGGAAGGAATCCCGGTACATCAACCAGAGTAACCAAAGGAATATTGAAGGCGTCACAGAAACGAACAAAACGAGCCGCTTTGCGAGCAGCATTGCTATCAAGTACACCTGCAAGATATTTAGGTTGGTTGGCTACGATACCCACAGACTGGCCGTTGAAGCGGGCGAATCCGACAATGATGTTGCGAGCGTAGTCTTTATGTACCTCAAGGAATTCTCCATTATCGATGATAGCGCCAATTACTTCGTACATATCGTACGGTTTGTTCGGGTTATCAGGAATGATATCGTTAAGAGAATCTTCCAAACGGTGGATTGGATCAGTACAAACCAGTGTTGGAGCCTCTTCCATATTGTTTTGAGGGAGGAATTCAATCAGCTTACGAATCAGAGTAATACCTTCTTCTTCGTTCTCTACGGCAAAGTGTGCAACGCCTGATTTGGTTGCATGTACACTTGCACCACCCAATTGTTCCTGGGTTACATCTTCACCGGTTACGGTTTTTACAACCTTAGGGCCAGTAAGGAACATGTAGCTGGTTCCTTTTGTCATGATGTTAAAGTCAGTCAGTGCAGGAGAGTAAACCGCGCCACCGGCGCAAGGACCGAAGATTCCTGAAATCTGCGGGATAACACCAGAAGCAAGGATGTTACGTTGGAAAATTTCAGTATAACCTGCCAATGCATTTACACCTTCCTGAATACGAGCGCCACCCGAGTCATTGATACCAATTACAGGAGCACCCATTTTCATTGCCTGGTCCATAACCTTACAGATTTTCATTGCCAATGATTCTGACAACGAACCACCAAAGACAGTAAAGTCTTGAGCGTAAACGTAAACCAGACGGCCGTCAATAGTTCCGTAACCGGTTACAACACCATCTCCAAGATACGATTCTTTCTCGATACCAAAGTTGGTACAACGGTGTGTGACAAACATGTCAAACTCTTCGAAGCTACCGTCGTCCAAAAGCATGGCGATTCTTTCGCGAGCAGTATATTTCCCTTTTTTATGCTGAGATTCAATTCTTTTCAGACCTCCTCCCAGGCGAGCTTTTTCACGTAACTGAATCAGCTCTTTTACTTTTTCAAGTTGATGACTCATTTTAGTTCAATATTTTATATATAGACTTTTTCTATGTCGGAATAATAAAGAAAACGGATATCTCTGACCGTGGAAATAGCATTATCCCGGGTAAGAGATACCCGCTATGGGTTGTGTTATGATTCGACTCTTATTTGTTAGGGTCTTCACACAATTCAGTCAAAACGCTACCGGTAGTTTTTGGATGAAGGAATGCGATATTCAAGCCTTCAGCTCCTTTGCGTGGCGCTTTATCAATGAGTTGAACACCTTTGCTTTCAACTTCAGTCAAAGCATCAGCTACACTTGCAGTTGCAAAAGCAATGTGGTGAATTCCTTCGCCTTTTTTCTCAATGAATTTAGCTACAGCGCTATCTTCGCTGGTTGGCTCCAGAAGTTCAATTTTAGTCTGGCCAATTTTGAAGAAAGCTGTTTTTACTTTTTGATCAGCTACTTCTTCGATAGAATAGCATTTTAAACCTAAAACATTTTCGTAGTAAGGCAACTGAGCTTCGATGCTTTTTACAGCGATACCAAGGTGCTCAATGTGAGTAAGTTCCATAATGGTAAAAGTTATTATGATGAGATAAATTGAAAACAGCGCAAAGGTAAATTTTTCTCCCCGAATACGGAAATATTTCCGTATATTTTCGGGTGTGAAAAATGCACAAAAGTGCTTGTTGCACAAAGTGATATGAGTTTGTGCATATTTTCGGATGCATAAAAAAACGGGGTGAAATCAGCAGAATTTCACCCCGTTTTTTAATCTCGTTTAATATGGATATCCATTTGAGGAAATGGGATATTTAGCCCGGCTTGTTCAAAGCTCTTATAGACGCGTTCATTCAAATTGAAATATACATTCCAATATTCTGAACTTTGAACCCAGACCCTGACTACAATATCGACGGAGTTATCGCCCAGTTTATTTAGAGCAACAAACGGTTCAGCCGGACTGTTGAGGATTCTGTTGTCTTCGTTTATCAGATTAAGGATCAGTGTACGAGCTTTGTCGAAATCGTCACCATAAGCAATTCCATAAATCCACTCGATACGACGGATATTCTCCTTTGAATAGTTATTTATTATACCTGTAGCTAAACCTCCATTGGGGATTATAATGGCTTTATTATCAAGTGTATTCAGGATTGTGTTGAAAATCTGTATCTCCTTTACAGTACCGGTGTAACCTTGCGCTTCTATGACATCTCCAACTTTATAAGGCTTAAAAAGCAAAACCATCACGCCTCCGGCAAAGTTTTGTAACGTACCACTGAGCGCCAAGCCAATCGCAACACCGGCTGAGGCAAACAGCGCTACGAAAGAGCTGGTTTCAATGCCAAGGACGCTTACAATTATGACTAAGAGCACAATGGTTAGTGTGATGTTAATCAAACTAATCAGGAATGTTCGGAGTGAAGGCTCAATTTCCCGGCGTTCAAATATTCTGGTGCAAATACGTTTTAGCTTCTTGATTATCCATCTACCCACAAAATAGATGAGTATGGCGATAAGTATCTTGGTGCCAAAACTCAAAATTTGTTGTAGGATTTTTTGAGCAAAAAGATTTAGTGTTTCACCTGTAAGCTGGTCAAGTTTGGTTGGTAACCCAATAGCTTTACTAATATCTGTGCCAACGCTGTCAACGGCAGTTTTGGCAATCGTGTCAAATTCTTGTGGCATACTGTGTGGTTTTATACGACAAATTTATAGCATTTTGTTAGAAATCAAAATGGATAGCTCATATTTAGAAAAAGAGCGTAAAGGCCGCACTGTGTGGCTTTACGCTCTCTTTTAGCATGTATAGTATGATTAGGCCTATTTTTTATTGAGGATATCTCTAATTTCACTAAGCAATTTGACTTCATCGGATGGTTCAGCCGGAGCAGGTGTTTCAGGAGTAGCTGCTTCTTTTTGGGCTGATAGTTTATTCATAGACTTGATTAGCATAAAAATACAGAGAGCAATGATTACAAAGTCAACGATTGACTTAATGAAATTTCCGTAAGAAATTGAGACTTCAGTAATTTTGTGTGCAATATCAGCTTGTTGAAGAACGATTTTGAAACTCGCAAAATCAACGCCCCCTAACAGTAATCCCAGTGGAGGCATAATCACATCAGCGACTAATGACGAAATAATTTTGCCAAAGGCGGCACCAATAATGATACCTATAGCCATATCAACTACATTGCCTCTCATTGCAAACTCTTTGAATTCCTGAATAAAGCTTTTTGTTTTCATAGGTGATTTGTTTTTCTAATGAATATTGGTGATTCAAGTTTATTTTAGAATGGATTTAGCCATGTTCTTGGCTTTATCTACTGATTCTTTATTATTGGGATCTATTGAATAGGTTTCTTTTGCTGGGATGATTAGTTCAGTTCCGACTGGAACATTGTTTGGATTGCTGATTTTTGACTTATTAGCCTGATATATATATACCCAAAATGCTTTGTTACCATAATATTTTTGGGCTAGTAATGTGAGTCTTGATCCGGATTTTATCACCTCTGTGGCGATTTTCTTGCCAGGCTTGCTGTTTTTAGTTTCCGATTTGGTTTTTACCGCATTTTTATCGGTTTTCTCTTTCTCTACAGCAATATTTTCAGTGTTTTTATTTGCAACTATTTTGCTGGGCTTAGATTCTTTCTTTTGCTCTTTTGTTGAAGAAAGTGAAGCCGGCGCTTCGTTTTGCGCCGGTTTCACATCAGTTTTGGGAGTACCTGATGTCGCAGTTTTTTGCTGGATAGCTAGACTCGGCCCCGGTTGAGTTGTTATTTTTGGGTTTTCAACCTGTTGAATAGCCTTTTTCTGAGTTTCAGTAGCGGTCATAGAAGTGACAGTGTCACTCGTAGAAACTGCTTTATCCATGCTGTCTTGTTTTGCCATTTCCTCATAAGTCGGGATGTTTTGAGTAAAATTCATCTTATGACCTTTGGAACTAAAATACAAAAAGTAAGCGGCAAACGCAATAAGCACAAGGATAAGTACTACAATAATCCAACGAATTACTTTTTTATCACTTTTTTCGTACTCTTCTTCCTCTTCTTCATTGTCGAGGTTCGGTTCTTCTTCTTCGCTTTTCATAGTTGTAACTGTTTTTAAAGGTTTAGGTGAAACAATCAATGATGGCGCATTTTGACTCTCAATATTCTCATTCGTAACTGACGGTTGAATAATTGTATTATTAATTGTAGTGACAATGTCAGAAAGCGACGAGGTTAGCAGTGGTTCTTCTTCTTTTGATTCTTGATGTATTTTCTTTTTAGGGGTTAATTCTTTATGTGAATTTTCTATCTCTTGCGATTGAACTATATTAGACGCTGGTAAAATAATAATTGGCTCATCGGCAATTATTTCATCATCCAGAACGACAGTTTCCAAGTGTGCAAATGGTTCATTGACGACATCTGATAGCTCCGTATCCGGGGTAAATGTTGTTTTAAAGTGCCCTGGTATTTCCTGGATTTCTCCGGTATTTACATTGGCAATACGCCGACTTTCAACCCAGATTAGCTTAAATGTTCCAAAGCTTTTAAGTTTAACAATTTTGTCTTTGATAAGGTTCTCTTCAATGATATCAAATAGTGCCTTAGTGAAGGCAACAGACTCTTTTTTGCTGATGTCGGATGCATCAGCAAGTTGATCAGACAAATCGGTTATAGTCAGTTTATTATTCATCCGGATGTAGATCTTTTATTTTTTCCTTGAATGCTTTACCGGTCAGAAAAGATAAGACCAGTTTTGGGGGAACAAGGAGTCTTTTCCCTGAAACGGGATGAATCGTTAGCCTTTCCTGTTTTTTCTTAACTTCAAAAGTCCCAAATCCCTGAATGGACAAGGTGTCCATCTCAGCAAAACGTTTCCCCATAATTTTGCAGGTCTTCTCAAGTAATGCCTGAGCTTCGGCTTGCGTAAGTTCCAGTCTTCTGGCCAGTTCGCCGATTAATTCTTTATTGTTCATATCGCATTCTGGATATAATCGGTTTAGTTCGACTGATTTGACTGAATAAATGAATATCCGATCAACCGATCGTATCTTTCGCCCGGGCCTCTATGATACAGGCGTATGGTGTATTCATTTTCAGTTTCAAAATAGTCTCCTTCAGCTGGTGTCAAGGAGCCTCTTTTGTTGTCATCAGGCACATATATGTATAAATAGTTATATGCCCCTTGCTTCAACATTTTTTCTCTTGAATATTGACGGTTTGAAATGTCGTAAGGCACTTCCCATTCGGGATCGATCCTATTTTGATTAAACTCACCTAATAGATAGAGCTTTCCGTTCCCAAAAGGAGAATCGGCCTTTAATGAGAAATGAGCTATAAAATAGTCTGTTTCATAGTCGTAATTGGTAACCTCGCTGTTACGGATAAAATATCGACCATTTTGATCTTTGTCAAAAATATAAGATTTATTGGCCCGTGATTTATCCTGATAGAGGAATGCGTGATACAACGGGTCGAAATATCTGATTTTTTCAACATTCATTCCCGGATAGCGGTGTGTAATCATCTCAAAACGTCGGTATTCGTTACCCGCTTCGAATATGAGGCTTGGACAATGTTCAAACAGAAAACCGGTGCTATTAGTTGTGGTAGGTGCATTTAAAATGACTTGATTATCGATACGATTATTTTGGGTTACTACAATCTTCATCTCCATTTGTGGGGAGCGGATTGAGTAATTACGTGTGTCAATCCGAAGGTCAATTTGCTGATGTCCCTTGTTGTAGTCTATATCTGTAATAGTTTTGATTGTTGGATAAATATTTACCTGTTTTTCAAACACTGAAATGGCTGCTATGGCAATCACGTTTTCCGGATTGTTATCTTCGTAGATCTTTACCAGGTAGTTGCCCGATTTTTTCAGTTTTACATTGTCATTGGGGATTTGCAGATGGTAATGGGTATAGTTGAGATAGGTGTTGAATGAGGTTTTGTGGTCTTCAATGGGTTGATTGTTGAACCCGTCAAGATATTCACTCTCAGATAATTCAGATGGTGTCCAGTCTGCATTGCAATGAATTACAGAGTAATAGAAGTAATGTGCATTTTGATCCAGAAAATCGAAATCGATATTTATTTTGTCTGTTCCGTTCAGCTCTATAATTGTAGGATTTAGCCAATTATCGTTTGAGCGAACTGTGAATGTGCTCACTTTGGGATTGACAGCCTGATTCTGCGCCAGGATCAGGGATAGATTGGCAAATAATAAAGAGGCGAAAAGGGGCAGTTTGACTCGGGAAAAAAAATTATTCATGTTTCAGATTGCTTTTATCAAAATGTAGAGGTAGTAATTCTTTTATACTATTCACTGCATAAACAATGTCGGATCCGGCCATCAAAATTCGAATTGGATAGTCAAAGCGGTTTTCAGATTCCAGAATAACCTGGCGGCAAGCTCCACAAGGGGCTGTTGGATTCGAAACGAATAGGCCTCCGGTTTGTGCCGTGATAGCAATCGCTTTTACTTTAAGATTGGGATATTGGGCATTTGCAAAAAAAAGAGCTACACGTTCCGCGCAAAGACCTGACGGGTATGCCGCATTTTCCTGGTTATTACCGGTGATTATTTGTCCGTTTTCTAAAAGGACAGCGGCGCCAACCAGAAAAGAGGAGTAAGGTGCATAAGCATAACCACTAATTGTACGGGCTGCTGAAATCAGATTTTTTTCAATTTCGGGGAGCTCTGAAATTGTATAAACTTGTATCTTTGCGGTAATAATCCGTTCATCCATAGTTATTTTTGGATTTTCTACAAATATAACGGTAAAATCTAATTTTGGAACCGTCGGTTCTTATTTTGAAAGAGATATGCAAGTAAAAAGGGCGTTTTTTTGTTTTTTGATAATCGTTTTGTGTGCTATTAGTCTGAAATCTCAGGACCGAAACCGGCAATTTATGGCCTATATTGATCAATACAAATTGGTTGCTATGGATCATCAGAAGCGGTTTCAGATTCCTTCCAGCATTACGCTTGCCCAGGGACTACTGGAGTCGGGTGCAGGAAACAGTCAGCTGACGAAAGAATCAAATAACCATTTCGGCATAAAATGTAATAACAACTGGGTAGGACCCAAAGTATTTCATGATGATGATATCAAGAATGATTGCTTCCGTTCTTATAATAAAGCAGACGAATCGTATGAAGACCATTCGATTTTTTTGAGCCGTAATCCTCGTTATGCTTTTCTATTTACTCTGAACATCAGGGATTACCGGGGGTGGGCTGAAGGCCTGCAAAGAGCCGGTTATGCCACCGATAAATCTTACGCTAACAAACTGATTAAAGTCATTGAAGATTTTCAATTGTATGAGTTCGATGACCTGAAGCTGGCTAAAGCCGAAACGAAAAAAGAGAGCTCGGAACATCACAAAGTGAAGAGAAATGAGCGTCCGACATTTATATCAAATGAGTTGCTTTACGTTGTTGCCAAGCGGGGAGATACCTATGAAGCTATTGCTGAGGATATGGGCTTTAAAGTTAAAGATCTGGCTAAATACAATGAAACGCCGGAAGATTTTCCTTTAAAACAAGGAGACATTGTTTACCTGGAAAAGAAAAACAAAAAGGTAAAAGGAGGAAACGAAAGGCATGTTGTTAAACCGGGAGAATCGATGCACTCTATTTCACAGATATATGGTATCCGAATGGCCAGTTTATATAAACTCAATAAGCTTGACGGAGAATATGTGCCTCAGGATAGTGATGTATTGAAACTGAAATAAATATTTAATCGGAATAATAAAAAGCCCGCGTTCTGAGATTTTCAGAGCAGCGGGCATTTTTGTGGAATTGCAGGAAAACGAAAATGTAAATATTAGGAGCAAATCAATTATTTACCAGTTTTTTGAACGCACCCTTGATGGAAAAGCCATCTTTATCCTTAGGTAGAGTCTCAAACGCTTGTTGCAAATCGGCTTTAATGTCTTCAATATTTTCAATCCCGACAGACACCCTGAGTTGGCCGGGCACTACTCCTGTGCTGAGTTGTTCTTCCTCACTCAACTGTTGGTGGGTTGTTGATGATGGGTGGATAATCAGAGATTTAGCATCACCCACATTAGCAAGGTGACTAATCAGTTTGAGATTGTCAATCAGTTTGTCTGCGTTCTCTACAGCGCCTTTAACTTTGAATGATAGTACGCCGCCATATCCATGTTTCAAGTATTTTTTTGCCAGATTGTGATAAGGGCTGGATTCCAGGCCCGGATATTGTACGTTTTCCACTTGCGGGTGATTTTCGAGCCATTTCGCCAGTTCAAGCGCATTATCCACGTGGCGTTGTACGCGCAGAGATAACGTTTCAAGACCTTGCAGTAACAAGAACGCATTGAACGGGCTCAAAGCGCTGCCGTAATCGCGCAGACCTTCCACTCGGGCGCGAATGATAAATGCAATATTGCCGAAAGGTCCATCAGCACCAAATACTTCCCAAAACTTCAGACCATGATAGCCTTCAGATGGCTCGGTGAATTGCGGGAATTTTCCATTGCCCCAGTTAAAGTTACCAGCATCTACAATCACACCGCCAATGCTGGTGCCATGTCCGCCAATCCATTTTGTAGCCGATTCGACAACGATGTTTGCACCGTGTTCGATAGGACGGAAGAGGTAACCGCCTGCCCCAAAGGTATTGTCAACGACTAAAGGAATATTGTGTTTTTTTGCAATGGCTGCAATCGCTTCGAAGTCCGGAACGTTGAATCGTGGATTACCGATAGTTTCCAGATAGATGGCTTTGGTTTTTTCATCAATCAGTTTTTCAAACTCTTCCGGCGTATCGCCATCTACGAATTTCACCTGAATCCCCAGACGTTTAAACTGAACCTTGAACTGGTTGTAGGTCCCCCCATACAAAAAAGAAGTGGATACAAAGTTATCTCCCGCTTCGAGGATATTGGTCAGGGCAAGAAACTGGGCCGATTGGCCGGAGCTGGTTGCCAGTGCAGCTACACCGCCTTCGAGAGCCGCGATGCGTTTTTCGAACACATCGTTAGTCGGGTTCATAATGCGGGTATAGATATTTCCAAACTTACGTAGGCCAAACAAATCAGCTCCTTCCTGAGCGTCTTTGAATACATACGATGAAGTTTGGTAAATGGGTACAGCGCGTGAGCCTGTTGTTGGATCAACCTCTTGACCGGCATGCAATTGCAGTGTTTCGAATTTCAAATTTTGTGCAAACATAATCTATAGTATTTTTAAATGAATAATCATACTGCAAAATAACTAGGTTATGACTGCGTGGAAAATACCGCTATTGGGGTAAAATCATACCTCATTTAGGGTATATTGATGGATATCAAATGAAAAACCTCCAGAATTGAGATTCCGGAAATTGCATTTATAATGAAAAAGATAGCAGATCAGGCTTAGAGTCTGATAAATTTTACCGAACCATTTTCATAAAGGAGGCGGTTCTTTTCTTAGCGGCACTGAAAAATGAATGGGAAGCACTGAAAAATGCGAGAGAGGCGCTGAAAAATATGTCAGCGGCACTGAAAAATGCTAGAGGGGCAGACTCTCGACCATTTTTCAGTGCCGAACCTTCCTTTGCTTCTCCATTTAGTCTCTTTTGGAGATGTTTTTCAGTTTTCGTTCTTGATTAAGCCTGTTAAATCTGCGGGGAAAAGCAAGAATCTATCTCAAAATAGTACTAACAAAGTAAAGCGATAAAATACAATCAGTCTCTTAATTGATGTTCCGAAGCTGTGGTAGGGCAATCTTGTATTTAACTGCCAGAAACCGGGCAAGGATTACGCCGGACGCAGATAATATTTGCGTAATGGCAGGCTCCAGCCCGAAGTAGTAACATCCCCAGTAGATTAACCCTCCTAAAACGCAGGCCATCGCATAGATTTCTTTATGGAAAATCAGGGGAACTTCATTAATCAGAATGTCCCGGATAACACCTCCGGCAGAACCGGTCAGCGTCCCCATGAAAATGGCGACCCATACGGGGAATCCGAATTCAAGTGTCTTATTTATTCCCACCACAACGAATAAGCCGAGGCCGATGGTGTCGAAGATGAAGAACGTGTGTTTGAACCGAATAATGTGGTTCCCCAATAAGATTACCGAAAACAGGGCCAATGCAGTACAAATCAGGTAGGAGGGCTGGTGCATCCAGAAAGGGGTGGTGTTGAGCAGGACATCGCGCATGGTGCCACCTCCGATTGCTGTCACCAAGCCGACAACGTATGCGCCGAACCAGTCAAATTTCTTTAAAGCTGCTAACCGGATGCCGCTGATGGCAAATGCAAATGTCCCGATATAATCCAGTATGGTGACAGAATTGATCATAATCAAGAATGGGGGATTATTTCTTTTGATCTATTTTCAGGTTCAGGAGTCTGATTTTCTTCGCCGACAAATTCAGTTCATTTGAATATCTGTTGATTGCACTCAGAACCTGCGCCAATTCGTAGGTTTTATATACAGCTTGTTTTGTCTTCTCGTCCAGTATGAATGAGAAATCCTTATCACCCAAATAAGTGACTTTGAGGGGATTTACCCCATAAAGCTTGATGAATCCGGTGATGCCGTTTTCCTTTTTATGTAAATAGGTAACGATTTCGCTGGTCATTCCGCCATCTACGAAAGAGTAGTTATTGCCGCCATCCGCTGCGATAGGTTGCGTTTCAGCAAATAGGCCGTCGCGGGTTGAGACTTTAATGGCTTTATGGTGGATAGGCGTTTTTCCGTAATAGACACTGGTAATGTACATTTCGCCATTCTCGGAAACACCGGTGCGAATACAGCTTTTTCCAATATTGGCTTCTACGCTTTGGGATTTCAGGATCCAGTTTCCGGTCTCCTGGTATTTGGGGTCTTTATCGAGGATGAACTCTTTTTTCAGTATTTCAGCTTTGGGTATGAGTGTGATCAGGATGCTGTCGCAATATTTGTTCGTTCTGGTTTGCTCTTTAAGTTCAATTTCGTACATCAACTTAATTGACTCTTTCACCACAGCATAGGCTTTAGGGTAAAATGTACGAATGGTGTCGATCTCCAGTTTTGCAGAATTGAAGATTCCCTGATTCATATATTGGCGGGCTTTATCCAGATGCGAAGCCGCTTTCTTGTCATCAGATTTGCAGGCGAACAATCCTATTAACAGGATAAAACATACGATTGATTTTTTCATAACCATTTTGAGAAATTCGGTTTAGTGGAAATGCCATAAAAAGAGAAAACGCAAATACCCGAAGACACAGAGGTGAATTGCATTATCCTTGTGCCTTCGCATATTTGCGTGAATATCTATCAACCCGGGAATTTTGGAAACTTCTGAAAGTCCGGTTTGCGTTTTTCGAGGAATGCATGTTTACCTTCCTGAGCCTCTTCCATCAGGTAGTACATCAACGTAGCATCACCGGCAAACTCCATCAGTCCGCGTTGTCCGTCAAGCTCGGCATTGAGCCCGCGTTTGATCATACGGATAGCCATCGGGCTGCGTTCAAGGATGGTCTGGCACCATTCTACGGTTTCGTCTTCAAGGCGTTCGAAGGGAACAACTTTATTTACCATACCCATCTCTTCTGCTTCTTTAGCGCTGTATTGACGACAAAGGAACCAGATTTCGCGGGCTTTTTTCTGACCAACACAACGAGCCAGATAAGACGAGCCGAATCCGGCATCGAAGCTCCCCACTTTAGGCCCTGTTTGACCGAAGATTGCATTCTCAGAGGCAATCGTCAGGTCGCATACCACGTGAAGAACGTGTCCGCCACCGATGGCAAAACCATTTACCATAGCAATCACCGGTTTGGGAATTGACCGGATGGCTTTGTGTAGGTCAAGAACGTTGAGGCGGGGTACACCATGCTCGTCTATGTAACCACCTACGCCTTTTACCTTTTGGTCACCGCCGGCACAGAATGCTTTGTCTCCGGCTCCGGTCAGGACGATAACACCGATATCACCACGTTCGCGGCAGATTTCCATCGCGTCAAGCATTTCCACGTTGGTTTCCGGACGGAAAGCGTTACGTACCTCTTCGCGGTTGATTGTTATTTTTGCGATTCCTTCGAAGTATTCAAACTTGATATCTTCGTATTCTTTGATGGTTGTCCAGTTTCTCATTTGCAAATATCTTAATTTGTCGATTGTTGAAAATTATCGGATTCGGTTCAATGATTTGATAAGCGCTTCGTCTTTACGAATACCACGCAAAGCTAAAAGATTCAGAATGAATGAAGCCAAAGGCAAGTATAATGGAATATTGATGCTTAATTCTGCGTTCAGCTTGCCTTTTGCAACAAAGTAATAGGCCAAAAACGCAATGTAAAAACCAATAATCAGGATGCTGTTTAGAACGGTGATTTTGATTTGGGTGCTTCTTTTTTTATACAGTAAAATACTGATCACAGCCAACAAAGTGGTAGTTAACGAAATTAAGAAGACGGGCAGAGTCGATAAAGCCTGTGTGTTGTTTGCATAAATACCACATGAGCTGAAGGTGTATGCGACGCCATTTCCGGTTAGTTGAGCAAGTGTTGTAAATGAGGTAGTTCCCATCAAAATGGCAACAGCCAGTAAATATACGGATTGAATGCGTTGAATCATTGCAGGTTCTGAATTTAGATAAGAGGTGTCAAAACAAAAAAGGGATATGCATAGTACTTACGCACGATACATATCCCCATTATTAAGGATTTAAAATCACATTTTTTCTTTGAGTGGATTTTTATGATACACTTTTCCTTCGATGTATTCCTGTGTAGCAATCAACACCGGTTTCGGCAGTTTTTCGTAATAACGGGAAATTTCAATCTGTTCGCGGTTTTCGAATACCTCTTCCAGGTTGTCGTTGAATGAAGCGAACTCTTGAAGCTTTTTCTCCAAATCACCTTTCATTTCCACAGAAATCTGATTCGATCTTTTAGCGATAATACGAACAGTTTCGTAAACATTACCCGTATCTGCTGACATACTAATCATGTCACGAGTTACGGTGTTAGTAGGTGCATTTGATTTTTTGTAGTCCATATTGCTTGATTGTTATTAATTTTTCACCACTTTCTGGGCATGTTCCAACATGTTGGTCGCCTCTTTTATATGTTTCCCTTCAGGGAATTCATTTTTGTAGTTGTAATATTCGTCGATTACATCGCGGTAACGGTCTATTCTTTTTTCCTGAACACTATTCACTGCCTGGGCATATTTAGCTCTCAATACCAGGAAGAAAAAATCTTCTTTATATTTGCTCAGAGGATAATCCTTTAATGCGTTCTGGGCAACAATAATGCTGGATAAATAATTGTTTTCCGGCGAGTTGCTCATTTTTAATGGACCTAGATCGTAATAGAGTTTAGCGTTAAGAAGTTCCTTGTAAGCCAATCGTTCCTGAAGTTCAAACAAAAGGTTTTGTGCCTCTTCTGCTTTTTCACTGTGTGGGTAGTATTCGAGGAACATCACCAGTGCTGCTCTTGCTTTATCGTTGTCTGTTTGGTCTAGTCGAGGGTCCGGGGTCTCCATATAATAGCTGTAAGCAGCATAAAAGCGGGCTAATTCAGCATATTGTCCTTTGGGATATGTGTTGTAATACGTGGTAAAGCTTTGTGCCGCAGTGGTGTAGTCTTTACTGCCGTAATAACTCTGGGCTAACAGATAGAGAGACTCTTCTGCTTTTTCCGTACCTTTATAAATAGGTACAAGCTCTTCGAGAAGGGTATAGCAACGATAGAACTTTTTATTCTCGTAGCATTTCTTGGCATACTCAAATTTATAATCATAATCCGAGCTTTTCAGTACTTTGTTGAATTCGCTACAAGACGTTGCAATTAAAAGAAATGCAAGGAGCGCAAATATATTTTTTTTCATTAGTTTCCCGAATTATCCGGCAAATTTAGCAATTCCGGTTTGAATAACAAAAGGTTAATTGTAATTTTAGTTGTGTGCAATGTTTTGCAATGAGTGAAGGTCTGGAGTTTGATTATCCAGACTTACTCTTTTTGTTTGTCTTTATCGTTGGGATTTTTCATCATTTTTTCCCTTCTCAGAGTGAAAAAGCGAAGTAGGAGGATGATGCAGAATTGGCCTGCAATTATGGCTCCATAGGTAATCCAGTCTCCGCTTTCCTTATATTTAGGAAAAGCGACAACGGCAATAATTGCCAGGTAAATAATTAGCACAGTGGCCAGAACGTTTGCTTTCATTGTTTGCGTTTTAATATTCTGAATACAAGTGTATTTTTGATTGAGGAAATAAGATGTTATAATCAGTTCAGAAAACAGAAGATCGTTTAATTGAAGTCCGTTGCCGCCATTTTATTCTTTCATTTATTATCTTTGTGAGGATGCCTGGTTTTAAAGCATTGCAAATTACCTGATTAAAATGAAGAATAAATATTTGATTTTGCTTCTCCTTTGTCTGATGGTTGTTTCCCTTTCAGCTATGCCGCCAAAGCATGAGATTCGGGGAGCCTGGCTGACCACCATTTGGCGGTTAGACTGGCCTTCAACACTGGCCAAAGATAGTGTTTCCACTGAAAAGCAGAAGAGTGATTTGTTGAAAATACTGGACCGCTTACAATTTTTAAATTTCAATGCTGTTTTTTTGCAGGTAAGGCTTCGGAATGATGTGATTTATCCATCGAAATACGATGCTTGGACCAAGATGTTGACGGGTAAAAGCGGGAAATCCCCCGGTTATGATCCGTTGAAATTTGCTGTTGAAGAGTGTCATAGACGTGGATTGGAATGTCATGCGTGGATGGTAGTGGTACCGATTGGCAGCGACCGGCAAGTGCGGGAGTTGGGCGAGAATTCATTGGTGAAAAAGAGGCCTGAGCTTTGTAAGAAGATCGGGGATGAGTGGTTTCTTGATCCGGGTCGTCCCGAAACGACAGAGCTTATTTCCGGTATGGCGGCGGAGTTGACCCGAAGTTATGATTTAGATGGTATTCATCTCGATTATATTCGTTATCCCGAAAAAGGTGAACTTCCCGATCGGAAAACGAAAGCAATTTACGGAGATGGATTGAACTTGCCGGATTGGCGACGTGAAAATATCAACCGGATCGTTTTTGCAGTTTATGATTCAGTAAAGGCATTGAAACCTTGGGTGCAGGTGAGTTCTTCGTTGATTGGTAAATATAACGATTTGACAAATGTTTCTTCTCTTGGTTGGAACGGTTTTGCCAAAGTAATGCAGGATGCGAAAAGCTGGCTTCATGCAGGAAAACAGGATTTTATCGTTCCGATGATGTATTTTAAGGAAGAGGTTTTTATGCCTTTTATGTCTGACTGGAAAAAGGATGCATGCAGACGTCCTGTGCTTGGAGGTTTAGCTCTTTATATGTTGAACGAGCGCGATTGGCCAATGGGTACCATAATGAATGAGCTAAATTATACCCGCCTGATAAATTCCGGAGGGCAGGTTTATTTCCGGACGGAGCAGTTGATGAAAAACGTGAAGTCGTGTGCAGATTCTCTTAAATTGGTTTCGTATAGGTATCCTGCTGTTTTTCCACCCATGGTCTGGCAGGATAGTGTGCCACCTGCTTCTCCCCGGGGATTTTCGATCAGGCAAGATAAGAGTAAGTTATTGTTTAACTGGGAAGACGAAGACAAAGAGCCGGGGGTGACATATAATATTTATATGTCTAACCGTCGAAAAATAGATATTGACAATCCTGGAAATATTATAGTTTGTCGTCTGAGAGTGAATCGTTTTGAAATGGAGATTCCCGATGACTTTCGGGGTGATCTGTTTTTCTGCGTTACGGCTTCGGATCGGTATCATAATGAAAGTTTAAAATCAAACATTGTAAAGGTCCGGTTTCTTCGTTAATCTGTTAAGAGTGAATATTCTTACCATAAAAATGCGATATTATTCCCTGCCACAAAAACAAAACAATATTTTTCCTCAAATTTGCAATGTCAGGTTTGCAAAAATGCCATTTTATTGTAAATTTGCATCGCATTTAGAGCAGGAAATTCGTGGAAGCATTCTATAGGACGCATAAATATTTAGTTGAAAATGTCAATTCCCCAGTAAGACGTGATCTGATGAACGAAATTAACTGGAATAGCCGGTTAATTGGAATCAAAGGTTCCCGGGGGGTTGGGAAGACTACTTTTTTACTTCAATACGCTAAAGATAACTTTGGTACGGATCGTTCATGTTTGTATATCAACATGAACCATTTGTATTTTACGGATTGCACTCTGCTCGATTTTGCACGGAAGTTTGTTGATGACGGAGGTAAGACGCTGCTTATTGACCAGATTTTCAAGTATCCAAATTGGTCGGAAGAGCTTAAGCTTTGCTACGAGACCTTGCCGGAATTGAAGATTGTATTCACGGGTTCTTCGGCAATGCGACTTAAAGAGGAAAACCCGGTGTTATTCGGTTTGGTAGACTCTTACTTTTTACGTGGTTTATCTTTCCGCGAGTTTCTTAACCTGATAGCCGGAAAGGATTTTAAATCATATTCTTTAGAAGAAATTCTTGCAGACCATAAGAATATTGCCGAAGAAATTTGCCGTCGGGTGAATCCACAGGCATTTTTTCAGGATTATCTTCATCACGGTTTTTATCCCTTTTTTCTTGAAAAACAAAACTTTACCGAGTCACTGATCAAGACCATAAATCTGATGATTGAGAGTGATATCTTCTTTCTGAAACAGATTGAACTTTCTTATTATCAGAAAATACGAAAACTGCTTTACCTGTTGGCTAATAGCCCCGGCCCTTTAAATATCAGTCAGTTGAGCATTGATATTAATACATCCCGCGCAACGGTAATGAATTATATCAAATACCTCAAAGATGCCCGACTGATTAATATGCTTTATGCTGAAGGCGATGAGTATCCTAAGAAGCCGGCCATGATTTATCTGCACAATACGAATTTGATTTACCCTTTGCAGTTGAAGCAGATTGATGAACAGAATGTCCGAGAAACCTTTTTTTATAACGTCTTGTATAAGGATAATTACCTGAATACCGGTGGTAAAAACGTTCATTTCAAGATAAACAATAAATATAACTTCCGAATTGAAGGCGAGAATATGCGTGGGAAAATTAATCCTGACTTCTATTATGCCCAAGAGGGTATCAAGGTCGGGAATGACCGTATCATTCCTCTCTGGCTTTTCGGATTTCTTTATTAGGCTGGAAAATAATAGAGAGTTTCAAACTCCACTATATATTGAGAGACCCAATTACAATTTGATTAACACCAAATAATTTAAAAACAATTATGACTAAACAAAAGAAGTTCATTACCTGTGATGGTAACCAGGCTGCTGCACATATCTCGTATATGTTCACAGAAGTAGCTGGTATTTACCCCATCACTCCTTCTTCGACTATGGCTGAATATGTCGATGAATGGGCTGCTGCCGGAAGAAAAAATATCTTTGGCGAAACAGTTAAAGTAGAAGAAATGCAGTCAGAAGCTGGTGCTGCCGGTGTTGTACACGGTTCATTGCAGGCTGGTGCTTTAACTTCTACATATACTGCATCACAAGGTTTATTGTTGATGATCCCTAACATGTACAAAATTGCGGGTGAATTGTTACCTTCAGTTTTCCACGTGTCAGCTCGCGCATTGGCTTCTCATGCTCTTTCAATCTTTGGTGACCACCAGGATGTTATGGCTGCCCGTCAGACAGGTTTCGCTATGTTGGCAACCGGTTCTGTACAGGAAGTTATGGATTTGGCTGGTGTTGCTCACCTGGCAACTTTGACTTCTCGCGTTCCTTTCGTTCACTTCTTTGATGGTTTCCGTACTTCTCACGAAATCCAGAAGATTGAAATGCTTGAGAACGACGATCTCGCTCAATTCATCGATCAGGATGCATTGGCTGAATTCCGCAAACGTGCATTGAATCCAGAGAATCCTGTTGCACGCGGTATGGCTCAGAATCCGGATATCTACTTCCAGGCTCGTGAAGCTTGTAACACTTTCTACGATGCAGTACCTGCAATAGTTGAAGATTACATGAATAAAGTAGCTACCGTTACAGGTCGCAAATATGGTTTATTCGATTACTATGGTGCTCAGGATGCTGATCGCGTGATCATCGCGATGGGTTCTGTGACTGAAGCGATCAAAGAAACTATCGACTACATGAACGCTAATGGCGAGAAAGTAGGTTTGGTTTCTGTTCACTTGTATCGTCCTTTCTCAGCGAAACACTTCCTTTCTGTCGTTCCTTCTACAGTTAAGCAAATTGCTGTACTTGACCGTACAAAAGAACCGGGTGCTACCGGCGAACCTCTGTACTTAGATGTAAAAGACTGTTTCTACGGAAAAGCTAACGCTCCTGTGATCGTTGGTGGTCGTTACGGTCTTTCTTCTAAAGACACTACTCCTGCTCAGGTTCTTGCCGTTTACGAAAACCTTGCATTGCCAGAACCTAAAAACGGCTTTACTATCGGTATCGAGGATGACGTAACATTTACTTCTCTTCCTAAAAAAGAGGAAATCGTATTTGAAAACGGTCCTTTCGAAGCGAAATTCTACGGATTGGGCGCTGATGGTACTGTAGGTGCTAACAAAAACTCGATTAAAATTATCGGTGATAACACCAACAAATATTGTCAGGCATATTTCGCTTATGACTCTAAAAAATCTGGTGGTTTTACTTGTTCTCACCTTCGTTTCGGTAACGATCCTATCCGTTCTACTTATTTGGTAAACACTCCGGACTTCGTGGCATGTCACGTACCTGCATACCTCCGTCTGTATGACGTAACCAAAGGTTTGAAGAAAAACGGAACCTTCCTGTTGAACTCTGTTTGGGATGCGGAAGAGACTAAAAAACACCTTCCTGATTTCGTTAAAGCTTACTTAGCTAAAAACAACATCAGCCTTTATATTATCAATGCAACTCAGATTGCAATTGAAATCGGTTTGGGTAACCGTACCAACACTATCCTTCAGTCTGCATTCTTCAAAATCACCGGTGTTGTTCCTTACGAACTGGCTGTTGAGCAAATGAAGAAAGCGATCGTGAAATCTTACGGTAAAAAAGGTGAGAAGATCGTTAACATGAACTACGCTGCTGTAGATCGTGGTGGTGATGTAATTAAAGTGGAAATTCCTGCAGAATGGGCGAACATCGATGCCGAATTTGCTCTTGAGCACACTCCAGCTCCTGAATTTATCCAAAATATCGTTCGTCCTGTAAATGCTCAGATCGGTGATGACCTTCCTGTATCAGCATTCAAAGGTCGTGAAGACGGTACCTGGGAACAAGCAACTGCAAAATACGAAAAACGTGGTGTAGCTGCTCGTGTACCGGTTTGGAAACCTGAAAACTGTATCCAGTGTAACCAGTGTGCTTATGTTTGTCCTCACGCTGCTATCCGTCCGTTCGTGTTGGATGAAGTTGAAATGGCAAAAGCACCTGCTAACTTCGAAACGCTGAAAGCTACCGGTAAACAATTCGCAGGTATGCAATTCCGTATCCAGGTTGACGTACTTGACTGTATGGACTGTGGAAACTGTCCTGACGTTTGTCCGGGTAACAAAAACGGAAAAGCCCTTGAGATGGTGGATATCGAATCTCAATATCCAAATCAGGACAACTGGGACTTCTGTGTAAATGAAGTAGCTACAAAACAACACCTGGTTGACATCAAAGCTAACGTGAAGAACTCTCAGTTCGCAACTCCGTTGTTTGAGTTCTCTGGAGCTTGTTCAGGTTGTGGTGAAACTCCTTACGTGAAATTGATCTCTCAATTGTTTGGAGACCGTCAGATGATTGCTAATGCAACCGGTTGTACTTCTATCTACTCTGGTTCAGCACCTTCTACTCCTTACACTCAGAACGAAAAAGGACACGGTCCAGCTTGGGCTAACTCATTGTTCGAAGACAATGCTGAGTTCGGTTTGGGTATGAACATCGCCGTTACTAAAATGCGCGATCGTATCCAACTCAAAATGGAAGAAGCTATTGCAAAAGACTGCTGTTCTGACGAACTGAAAGGTTTGTTTGCTGAGTGGATTGCTAAGCGTCAGGATGCAGAAGCAACTATTGCTTTGACTGAGAAAATCGTTCCATTGGTAGAAGCATGTGACTGTGAGCCTTGCAAAACTATCGCATCAATGAAAAATCTGTTGATCAAAAAATCACAGTGGATCATCGGTGGTGACGGTTGGGCTTATGACATCGGTTTCGGTGGTTTGGATCAGGTGATCGCATCAGGTCAGGACGTAAACATTCTTGTAGTTGATACTGAGGTTTACTCTAACACCGGTGGTCAGTCATCTAAATCTACTCCTGTAGGTGCTGTAGCTAAATTTGCTGCTTCAGGTAAGAGAATCCGTAAAAAAGACCTTGGTTTGATCGCAACTACTTACGGTTACGTTTATGTTGCTCAGATTGCAATCGGTTCTAACCAGGCACAGACATTGAAAGCTATCCGCGAAGCAGAAGCTTATCCCGGACCATCATTGATCATCGCTTACTCTCCTTGTATTGCTCACGGTATCACTGCCGGTATGGGTAAAACACAAGAAGAAGGTAAGAGAGCGGTTGAGTGTGGTTACTGGCACCTGTGGCGTTACAACCCAGCGTTGGAAGCTGAAGGACAAAACCCATTCCAGTTCGACTCAAAAGAACCAGACTGGAGCAAGTTCCAGGACTTCCTCAAAGGAGAGGTACGTTACACTTCATTGATGAAACAATTCCCTGCTGAAGCACAAGAATTGTTCTCTGCTGCTGAAGAAAATGCAAAATGGAGATATAACACTTACAAACGTTTGGCTGCTGCCAGCTATGTAACTGTTGAATAATCCGATGCATTAAGCATATAATTAAAAAGGTGTCCGAAAGGACACCTTTTTTCGTTGGTAGAAGATGTAAAGCTTACCTTGTAACTCCTCTTTTCTTCCGTCTTTCCTTCTTTTGTGTGTAGTAATTCTCTTGATTCTTGCTTACTTTTTATTTACTGCTCAGGAGATGAGTAAGCAATACCTATATTGCTAAAACAAAGGGGCAACCCATTGTGATGGCTTGCCCCTTAGATATTGTTTTTATCGGAAATGATTTTCTGTCTAAGAAACGGATATATGATTACTGCAAACAAACTTTCTTCGATGCTATAATATTCTTATTGCTATCAAGTAACTGGATAAAGTATATTCCTTTTAGACCGAATTGTTTAAGGCTGATTGTTGTGCTCTCTGTTTTTATGTTATTGAGATAAACAGTCTGTCCTATGCTATTTGATATCCTGATATTACCACCATTCAGAGAGTTAAAATCACTACCGCAATCAATGGTAACCCGGTCTGTCGTTGGGTTGGGATAGACATTTATTTGATTGTTGTAAACAGAGGTTACAGCGGTTGCATCGCCTTTAAATAAGGTATAGATTTCTTCCGGAGTCAATACGCGGTTATAAACCTTGATGTCATCAATTTTCCCGATAAAGTTATTTTCGTAAAGACTGCTGGTATTGGGGGCGCCAATAATCAATGACTTAGAGGTGCGGCTACTCGAAGTTGTATTTTTTGTGGGAGAGCTGACTGTCAGTTTGTTATTTACATACACACTGTAGTTGCCATAAAGATTGTCATAGGTAAATACGATATGGCTCCATTGGTTGAGCGGATAACTGCTGATCAGGGTATCACAAGCCATTGTAAGAGTCTTTCTGCCAATTTTGATTTTTCCATTATTCCAGAGTAGGTAGTATCCCAGGGAGTTGGATTGTCCTCCGGAAGACATTATATACTGGTTCACCGAATTATTTATCCCGTTGAAGATTGTGGTAGTCGGATAAATGGAAACAGATATTGTCATGCTTTCATTGTCACCGATTGGATCGTCGCCACACGTGATTCCTTCGCCACTATATCCATGAAATAGATAGGCACTGTTTGTCTTTCCGGATCTGTCATCGGTTAGTGATGCAAAAGAGACAACTCCATTGTTCGTATTGCTTACTTCATTATTTGCGTTGCCATTAAACGGATAGCTTAATACTAATCCTGTAGTAGGCATTTGAGCAAAACTCATCAATGTAATCAAAAGAAAAGTCAGAGAGAGTAGGTATTTTGTTTTCATAACTTAATTGGTGATTGTATTTGACTACAAAAGTATTAATTTATACGATTAATATCTACTTAAAACCGTATATGGGGGCTTAAAGTTTACGTTTAGTCGTTTTTTACGATAAAAATCTCTTATTTAGCTACATCTCAATCCTGAAATAGAATCCTTTTTCCATTGACCTTACAGCAATAGTTCAATGGTCAGATATTATTTCAAAAACTTATTACTTTTCGCTCCAACTTTGGCCTTAACTTTGACAATGTCGATTCCTGAGTTTAAAGTGCCGATCTCAAGCTTTCGGATAGCTCCGGTCTTAGAAAGATACTTTTATCTTTTTTGAGTCAGTCTTAACAATATAAATAGCACCTTTCCTGGCATTAAGGATCACTCCATCAGTTTGAGATTTAACCGATTGCAGCAATTGTCCATAAACGGAATAGAGTCTGATTATTTCCCCCTCGGGTACTCCATGGACTACAATTCCCGATTCTGTGGTAAATACGCTTATAGCATTATCATTGGCAGATATATTTCCAAGTGTTATACCCTCGAAATTTACGACTAGACTTCCATTGGAAGTAATAGCTGGTACCGTATATACATTCCCGGTTAATGAGGAGGTAACGTCGTTCCCATTATAGAATACCGACTTGATTTTATATCCATCCGAAGGAGTGAAGTCAAACGATGGCGTTTCACCATAGTAATAGTTGAGGTTTGTTGTGCCGGAACCACCCGTTTGAATACTGAGTTTATACACTGCACGTTGAAATGTAACATTTAACGTTGAATTAGCTGTAATTGTCGGTATTGTGTACTGATTATTGACTAATTGTGATTTTACATTACTTCCGTTGTAACTTATTGTGGATAAGCTATAACCGGCATTTGGTACAATGGTAAATGTTTTGGTTGTACCTTTTTCTATACTTACGACAGATCCATTGCCTAATGTAACATTATCAGCTTTGACTGCACCGTTAGCTCCAAGCGATAAAGTCACTGTAAAGCTATTAGAGGTCAATCCTTTGCTGTAATCTACGATCCCATAGTTGATATTATCATAATAGTCATAGATTTTGTTAGTGATTTCGGTTGCATTGGTCGTTCCCCACCAATTGTTTTGAGCAGTAATGTTTTGCGCTGCCAGATTCTGGATATTGTATTGTGTGTTATTGTAGATATCTGAAGAGTCAATTTTCATGCTATTGTTGGCTGTAACCTTAACCCCTATGGTATTATTTATGAGATGTGACTTAGAAATGCTATTGTTCCCTCCAAATAATTCAATTGCTGTTCCTTGTCCGGAACCATCTACTGTTGTTCCTGTCATTTTTAGGTTTTTGCATTTTATACCAAAGCCTGTATTATAGGTAATGGTGCTGTTGGATATTGTTGCTCCATAATCAGAATTGCTTAAATTAATGGGGGAATTAATGATTTTAGAATCCTGAATACTGAAACTATAGTAATTGTTGTAATCGGTAAAGCTTGAATTTTCAATCGTAGATTTAATTACTTGTATGTTCGCTCCGCAACAACCTAATGTGAACTGCGTATTATTAGCACTGGAATTATTTACCGTAATGCCTTTATTATAACTATCAGAGTTGATCACTGATCCTGTAATACTACTATTGTTTATACTTATCGGCTCACTTCTGGGATATACACCTCTGACTGTGGTGGATGTTATTGTTGCATTGTTGATGACCATTGCCGCAGTAGTTTCATACCCTTTTGTATAAACTGTCGTTTTATTAAATTCGGCATTGTTTATTGTTAGTGTACCGGTTGCTTTTATTGGACTTTGGCTATATTCGGATTCATCTTCTAATTGAAGTCCGTTTTTAGGTCCGGTGAATTTCAAATAGGACAATTGTGAATTACTTAGATTGGTACTTCTAAACATTATCATGGCTTTACCGGAAGTATTCCCCGTAAATGAAATCGGAGATGTTGCAGTTCCATTTGCAATAAATATTCCTTTTACCAGGATTTGATAATCGCCGGTAAAATTGATTACAACACCGGGTTCAATGGAGAGCGTTATATTTGCCGGGACTTGTACATCTCCGGTGATATTGTATGGGCTTCCGGAAAGAGTCCAGCTTGTGTTGGTAAAATAAGCACCACAGACATTGGTTTGAGCAAATGTTCCGATCGTGATGAAAAATAATAGTTGTGTGATAAGTCCTCTTAAATGTTTCATACTATAATAGTTTCTTGATTTATGTGATTTTGCATTCTACCTCATAGGGAGATTTGTGGTAATCCAGTCTGGATATCCTTATTTCAGAATGTGATATTTACCCCAAGTCCCTCTTTGGCAGGTTGTATATATACTTGTTTGTCGTTATTCCTCTCTCTGTTGAGGGCTTCACCGGCTTTATGTTCATAGGATATTCCAGTGAAATGAGTGATCAGAGAGACAATCCCAAAAGCTAAGCCTCCGATTGTTATAATACTTCGGGTGTCTTTATCATCAATGGTAGGGGATAATCCGATTATAAAACCGCCGGCAATCTGTGTGAGAGTAGAGGTCAGTCGTGCATTCGCAGCTTTTTTGAGATAATCCCCGGGAGTAATCGTGCTATTTTGAACTGTTGTATTGGTTTGTTGTGTTTCTGTGGTTTTACTACTGCTCTGGTAAATGGCATCATCGTCGATAGATTTCTTTTGGGCCATAACAGTTGTGGCAATGAATGTGATTAGGATAAGTAATGTTAGTTTCTTCATTCCTTTGTTTTTGGTCATTACGGTTTTTATGTTTGGTTTATTAAAGTCGTTAAATCAAATCCACCGGGTATAAAATGTTACCCGGTGGATATTATGAGGTACTTATGCTTTCACCATCTTCACTTCCAGCATATACATCTCCGACGCCGAAACGGTAATCGTATGCGTTTGCGTTTGATAGCCAATTTTGCTTATCGTTACCTGATAGATTCCTTCGTTAAGTGATTTAATCTGAAAGCCTCCTTTTTCTGCCGATTTCTTCACTACTACTGGGTCGATATGCCCATTAATACAGAAGGTGAAGGTCACGTCTGTTAGGGGGAGGCCTGTGTTGACATCTGTTGCGTACCCTTTGAGAGCCAATGGGCTTCCGCCTGTGAGGATTATTTTACGTGCGGCTTTGTACCGGTTGTAAAAATCAGGTTGCATCAGGTGGAGAATTTCTACCACGCTGTCGATTTGAGCAATTGCTCCATCGGCCAGATCGAAGCCGCTGTTGAGCATATTTGAACTATCCGATTGTTCCAATTGGTTTTGACGACGTGCGGGGATAAAGCTTTCAAACTTTATAATTAAGGTCATATAGTTACTCTGCGAATTCACAGTCAGGAAATAGCCAGACAGACTCAGAATGTGCGGGTCTATCTTTCCATGAAGTCCTTTTGATATATTTACCAATTCGTAGTCGGATGCTGCATTTAAATCCGCTTTCTGGATCTTAGTCTCTGCCAAAAGGTTACTGTCTTTAGAGTATGAAGCATAAGCCTGGATTTTTCTGGAATTGTCAAGCGTGGTCAATTCCAGTTCAGTACGTGTTTCTTTTTTGAGCTCAACGGCCTTTCCGCTAAGTTGCAGTACACTGTTTTGCTGGATTTGCAGGATGGCATTGTCCAGTGTAGTCAAAAACTCTTCGATGTTTGGCAATAGTGCCGTAATCGCTGCATTGGCTCTGAGGAATATCCGAACTGTCAGATACATCTTCAGTTTACTCTCTTGTCTTGAAGTCATAATAATTCTATTTGAAATGTTTGATATTACAAAAGCATCAATACAAAATATGTTGCGGGTCTTTTCTATAAGAATCTTTCAATTATGTTTTCACTTTAGTAATGACAATAGCATGTTACCGCAGCCATCGTCTTCGGACTTGCAGTGCTCGTCTTTGCTTGTGCAGCCATCGTCTTCGGACTTGCAGTGCTCGTCTTTGCTTGTGCAGCCATCGTCTTCGGACTTGCAGTGCTCGTCTTTGCTTGTGCAGCCATCGTCTTCGGACTTGCAGTACTCGTCTTTGCTCGTGCAGTCATCGTCTTCGGGCTCGCAGTGCTCGTCTTTGCACGTGCAGTCATCGTCTTCGGGCTTGCAGTTCTCGTCTTTGCTCGTGCAGTCATCGTCTTCGGACTTGCAGTGCTCGTCTTTACTCGTGCAGTCTTCGTCTTCGGGCTTGTAGTGATTTTTTAGACTGGAACAATCTTTGACTTGGTTATTTGCAATTCATGATTTATCTGATTGTCCTTGCAAAGACCATGTAATCGAGCCATTTTTACCTTTTGCTGCTTTAGCTTACGGCTTGTGAAAATCATATTTGAAAGAGCGAAATATACTTTAGCTATAATTCTTGAAGGGTTATTACGGTAATTGGGGTTATTTACTCCGATTTTTATAGCTAATGTATATTGAAAGGGTTATAATGTTCAAAGTTGAGGAATTAATTTCTAAATAACAAGGATTAAACAAATAATTTGTAACAAAAAAAGAGTGGATAAAGATGGGTAAGATCGGTTGATTTGTTCTTATGCCTTAATAATAAGGGGATTATATTGAAAGATGTCATTGCGGAATAGGATCTTTACAATTAAAGAATAGCCGTTAGATTATTCTGATTGTGTTTTATTCCCAATATTACTGAAATCGCCGGTTAATATCCGGATTTAACTCCTGATATATACAATTTCCCTCAAAATATATAGATAAGAAAGGGCTGCTTATTAAAAAATAGAATGGGATATTTGTCTCTTTTGTAAGGCTATAATGAATAGATTCCTATCTTTGTATTGTTGCCACATTGGAAATATATGGCTATTCTCCTGATTTGCTGTTCATACGTAAAGAAAATCATAATAATACCTAATAGCACTACCTATGAAAAAACAACTCGTAATCCTCCCCCTGGTAATTTTCGCAACATTATTTCAGTCAAAGGCTGTTAAACCCATCACCGGAACCTGGCTGATGACCAAATCCATACTTAATGGACGTCTTTATCCCAATGACGGTCATTCCTATAAGCGGATAAACCCAAAAGGAACCTTCACCAACTTCAGTAAAGATTTGAGTATGGAGACTCCTTTGATGAAGGGGAAATATTTCGTGGCCAATGATTCGGTCTATTCCGAGTGGGTCATCAATGATAAATCCCAGAATCAGGAAGACAACATCAATACCTTTATATATACGTTGAAGGGTGATACCCTCATCCTCAAAGGAAGCTACTTCGTCGCCCTGGATCTCAATCGCGGGATTTATGGAAAGGTAAAGATGGAGCAGTCGTGGGTAAAGGCTGAGTAAATACCTGAAAGTGAAAGGAAAAACCGGTCTTCCCGATTTTATATAATGGACTGAATTTTAGAGGCCAAAACCCTCATTCCTTCACTCCCTCATCCCCTCAATCCTTCAATATCACCGCATTTAGGTAAGAAAATACCCAATTTGCGGTATTTCGGAGGCATCATTTTTGTTGTTACTTTGCAATATCAAATTAATCCAACACTAAAAAACATAACATCATGGCTAAGATTGCAAAAAACCTTACAGAATTAATTGGTAACACACCTCTTCTCGAACTGGGTAATTTCGCCAAATCACGTAACATCGAAGCGAGCATTATCGCTAAACTGGAGTATTTCAACCCTGCGGGCAGCGTAAAAGATCGTATCGGTTACGCGATGATTGCAGATGCCGAAGCGAAAGGCATTTTGAAAGCCGGTGGTACTATCGTAGAGCCAACCAGTGGTAATACCGGTATCGGTCTGGCATTCGTATCGGCTGCCAAAGGATACCGCCTCATCCTCACCATGCCTGAAACCATGAGCGTGGAGCGCCGCAACCTGTTGAAAGCATTGGGCGCAGAGCTGGTATTGACTCCGGGTGCTGAAGGAATGAAAGGTGCGATCCGCCGTGCACAGGAATTGGTTGAAACGATCCCGGGTGCAATTCTTCCCCAGCAGTTTGAGAATCCCGCTAACCCGGAAATCCACCGCAAGACAACAGCTGTAGAGATTCTTCGTGACACTGACGGCGAAGTAGATATCTTCGTGGCCGGTATTGGTACAGGTGGTACTATCACGGGGGTGGGAGAGGTGTTGAAACAACATAACCCGAATGTGCGTATCGTTGCCGTAGAACCGACTGACTCACCTGTGCTTTCAGGTGGTAATCCCGGCCCGCACAAGATTCAGGGTATTGGCGCCGGCTTCGTTCCGGGCGTGCTGAACACCAAGATTTATGATGAAATCATCACCGTGGCTAACGATGATGCATTTGAAACAGGTCGTGCTTTGGCCAAAACAGAAGGTCTTTTGGTGGGTATCTCATCCGGTGCAGCAGTGTTTGCCGCTCAACAACTGGCGCAGCGTCCTGAAAATAAAGGAAAGAAAATCGTAGTGATTTTGCCTGATACCGGTGAGCGTTATCTTTCTACCTTGCTTTACAACTTAGGCGAATAAGCCTTCTTTTATAGATTGCCGAATGAATTGATTTATTGTGTAATTGATGATTAGTGAGCGCTGTCCTTAGCAATAGGGGCGGCGCTTTCTTTAGTGTGACCTGCCCAAGCACCTCCGAATGAGGGGAGAAAGAAATCACTTCATGGACTTTGAGTGGGATAGCGTTCAGCGGCTTCATGCCGCTTGACGCGTAATTAGTATGACGAACGTTTCTCCGTGAAAATCCGTGTTGCGTAGCATCCGTGTCATCCGTGTGCCAACAATCACGCCAGAATCGCCAGCCCCAATGTAAAAACACTCACTTTAACCCCTTCAACTTCCAGCAGGGTAGTGGCGCACGATTCAATGGTCGCTCCGGTGGTCAGCACATCATCCACAATGAGGATGTGTTTGTGGTGAAGTGTTGAGGTATTCGCTATCTTGAAAATCTCTTTGACATTCAGCCAGCGTTCGATGGCGCTCTTTCGGGTCTGGGTTTTGTTGGACTTAATTCGTTTGACTCCCTGTGTCTCCAATGGAATATCGAGCGCTTCTGCCAGCCCTTTGGCGATCCATTCAGCCTGGTTATAACCGCGCTTTCGTTCTTTCTTTATATGTAGGGGAATAGGCACGATACAATCCACATCGGTGAAAATACCGTCCTGCTTCAGTTCCATACCTGCCTGTCTGCCGAGGAATTCCCCAATGTCTTTACGATTCTTGTATTTGAGCAAATGAATCAGGTGGCTGAAGTCGCTACCTTTATTAAAGTAGATGAGAGAAGTGGCCGCTTCCACCGGGAACTTGCCCCGCAGACGTAGTTCAGTCTGGTTGTCACGGTCTTTGTGGAAGTCGGTTCGGGGAAGTTTATAAAGGCAATGCAGGCAGATAACCTTTTCGCTCTCCATCAGTTTGTTCCCGCATGCAGCACACGTCTCGGGAAACAATAGCAGCAACAAATCATTCCATATCGTCCGCCACATGCCCCAGTATTTTAGGTATAACCTTGAAAATAACATCCGATTCAAATCCCCGCGAAGCCGCGAAACGGTAAAGCTTGGCTTTTAATTGCTGCGGGTCTTTGTCTTTCAGCGTTTTGCGTTTTTGTTTGAGAATGGTCAAAAGGCAATCGCGGTACTCCTCTTCATCAATCAACTCCATCGCATCATCTATGAGGTGCGCATTCACCTTCTTCTGTTGCAGCATGATGCGGATTTTGATTCGTCCCCACTGGTTGAAGCGGAATTTATCCTTGATAAATGCAGCCGCAAATCGGCTTTCATCCACGAATTGCTCTTCCACCAGTCGTTTCAATATTCGCTCCTGTGCTTCCTCTTCCACGCCCCAGTTTTTCAGTTTATCACTGACCTCGCTCAGGCAATGCTCACAGGTGGAGCAAAAGGCTGCAGCTTTGTGAAGTGCTTCGGCTTCGGAGAGTTCGGTTTTTGTTTTCATTGATTCTCTGATTTCGGATTAAAGAACAAAGACAAAAGAACAAAGACCTGTTTACACAAAAAGGTCTTTGTTCTTTTGTCTTTAATCTAATGTCTTATATTATTTTACCATACTTCTCAACAGCGCAATCTCTTCTGCCCAAAGACTTTCGTCTGGTGTTTCCAATACGATAGGCATATTGTCAAAACGGGGATCATTCATAAACCGTTCGAAGAAAGTCAGGTCCAGCAAGCCTTTACCCACGCTTTCATGACGGTCCACCCGTGAGCCGAGTGCCTTCTTCGTGTCGTTGAGGTGGATGCCTTTGAGGTATTGCAGGCCGACAATCCGGTCAAAGTCCTGAAATACGGTTTCGTAATTATCCGCATTCAATATGTCATATCCGGCAGAGTAGGAGTGGCAAGTGTCGATACAGACCCCCACGCGGGATTTGTCATTCACACGCTCGATAATATATGCAAGGTGTTCGAATTTGAATCCCATGTTGCTGCCTTGTCCTGCGGTGTTTTCGATTACAGCGGTTACGCCTTGGGTTTTCTCCAGTACAATATTAATCGATTCGGCAATGCGGGAGAGACACTCTTCTTCGCTGATTTTATTCAGGTGACTGCCCGGGTGGAAGTTGAGTAACGATAGTCCCAGTTGCTCGCAACGCTGCATCTCATCGAGGAAGGCTGCACGGGATTTAGCCAGGCCCTCTTCCTCCGGATGTCCAAGGTTAATCAGGTAGCTGTCATGAGGCAGGATATGTTGCGGCAGGATACCCATCTTCTCGCAATTCTCCTTAAACTGTTTGATACTTTTCGCCGTCAACGGGGCTGATACCCATTGTCTTTGGTTTTTGGTGAACAATGCAAAAGCATTTGCTCCGATTGCTCCGGCATTCAGCGGTGCATTTTCCACACCACCCGATGCACTGACGTGTGCTCCGATATATTTGGCCATAATCTTTATAATGTTGAATTTATATTAGTTCTCTAATTTCAAATCAATTGAATTAAGGTGTTTTTATTTTCCTCGTTTGGAAAGGGCTGGGGGAGGTCAAGTATCTCTCCAACCTATCCAATCCTTCCTTTATATTCTCTAGCGAATTAGCATACGAAAACCGCACAAAACCTTCCCCTTTGGTACCGAAATCGACTCCCGGTGTAATTCCTACATGAGCTTGTTCCAATACATCAAAAGCAAACTTGTACGAATCACTTGTGAACTTCCGTGCATCAGCTAAAACGTAAAAAGCCCCTTGTGGTTCAGTTTTAATCTCAAATCCCATCTCACGCAAACGTTGAATCATATAGATGCGTCTCTCGTTGTAGATGGCTTTCATCTGTTCCACATCCGCATCGGCCTGTTCCAGAGCGGCTATTCCTGCAGCTTGTGCTGTGGAGGGTGCACAGATAAAGAGGTTTTGCTGGAGGATTTGCAGGGTACGCATATATTGTGGTGGCGCAATCAGGTAGCCCAGGCGCAATCCTGTCATCGCAAATCGTTTCGAGAAACCGTTTATGACAAAGGCATTGTCTGTAAACTCCAAAATAGAACGGGCCTTTCCATTGTAAACCAGCCCGTGGTAAATTTCATCGGAAATAATGGGGAAATCGAGTTTGGCCAACTCTTCAAATACCGCATCATCGACTAATGTCCCTGAAGGATTCATAGGTGAGTTGATGAATAAGGTACGGGTTTGAGGAGTTATGGCCTCTTTTACCTTATCAATATCGTATTGGAATCCGTTTTCAGCATTCACTTCCACCTCCACCGGTACGGCACGGCAAGCCAATGCAAAATTTCGGTAACAGGGATACCCCGGATTGGTCATCATTACTTCATCGCCAGCCTGGCATAGGGTCATCAACGCCATCAATATCGCCGGCGAACTACCCGATGTCACTACGATGCGGTCAGGTGTTACCGTTACATTGTATTCTTTTTTATAGAACCGGCAGATAGCTTCCCGTAGTTCCAGCGAACCTAACGAATGGGTATAATGGGTCTGCCCTTTCTGTTGTGATGCCGAAGCCGCTTCAGCAATACACTCCGGCATATCGAAGTCGGGTTCGCCCACCTCCATGTGGATGATGTTAATTCCCTGCTTCTCCAGTTCAGATGCGCGCTCCAGTACCTCCATTACGATAAAGGGAGTCATCTGTTCGGCATCCGGATTGATTCTGTTCATCTTTCTGTGATTTATAAGCAGTTCAAAGTTCTGAATTTTTCGTGAATCTACCGAACGAGTGAGTGATAAACCTTTGGATTCCGGTTTTTATTCTGTGACGGGAACTTTTTGTGCTTTTAATTCGTTTATTGAGAGTGTGTTTTACCGGCTGTAATGTGCCGAAACGCCTGTTTTTTTATTAAACAATTAAATGTACTGCTATGAAAAAGACTTTTTTTGCTTCGTTGGCCCTTTCTGTAGGCTTGTTTGTTGCGTCATGCCCCGGCATTGTAAATGCTCAGAGTTCCCTGAAGAAAGTTGTTCAGACTCAAAAGGTGGAAAAGACCTATTACACCTGTCCGATGCACCCACAGATTAAAAAAGACAAGGCTGGCAAGTGCCCGATATGCGGCATGGCGTTAGTCGAAAAGAAAGTAGAAGTGAAGAAAACGGTCAGGATGCAGAATGTACAGGATTCTGCGATGGTGAAAAGACAACACATGATGAAAAAAGGAGGGGATATGCGCATGAAGCGTGATTCTATGATGAAAAAAGGTCACATGATGAAAAAAGAAGGGATTCAGAAAATGAAGAGAGACACGGCTAAGGTGAAACGCCGTATTGGCATGTAATTCTATAATTGTAAAATATGAAACCGCTTGCGTAATGAACAGATTACTCAGGCGGTTTCTTTTTTATCGTACTCTTCCTGCACAAATCCAGGCTTTGCGGTAATAATCTTCGTCCAGACTACTCACCATTACCCCTTTAGAAGTCGAAGTATGGATGAATTTTCCATCTTTCAGGTAAATCCCCACGTGTGAAATCGGATTGCTTCGTGATTTCATCGTATTGAAAAAGACCAAATCTCCTTCTTGCAGTCGATTCTTAGAAATCTCCTTGCAGTTTTTACTGAAGATATCCCTCGAATTGCGGGCAATCTCCTGGTTATATACCGTTTTATAGATAAGGTACACGAAGTAAGAGCAATCAATACAACTGTTTCCGGTGCCCCCATCGCAGTGTGGAGTATTTAACCAGATCGCAGCTTCGCGATAAAGATTAAGATTGTCATGATTTGAAATCGCGAAACCATACAGTTGAGACAACTCTTTCCTGTCGTAATTCCGGATAGAAACATGATGCTTGCTTTTACATGAGCTCAAAGTAATCATGCAAAGCAATAGTAGTTTTATCCAAACTTTAGATTTATTCGTGGCTTTCATATATAATAATGTGTATATTACTCGCAAACTTACGAAAATCCCCTCAAACCCTTTTATCCGGGCGCGCCCCTCGTATCCTCGGGTCGGGCTTTCCGCTACTATCCCTCGCGCAGAAGGTTACCCACCGATTCGCCGAAACCGCACCAAACCTTCAAGGTTTTTGAAAACCCTGGAGGTTTAAATACATCCCAACTTTACCAAAGTTTCAAACTTTGGTAAAGTTTTTCTCCACAAAATATCCCCCAATCCGTAATCAGTCCTCAAAAATTCCTCCATTTGGAACCAAAATGCACCCACTGAAAAATAGAATTTCATCACAGGTTCTGCTCAACTTCGACTTTTTATCATTCCCTCCGTCCCTCACCCCCTCAATCCCTATACTTACCCTCAGTAGGTTATGTTCTTTAACAGAAAAAAGGCGTCGTATAATTTGGAGCGAATAGATAAACCGACTACTTTTGCACTCGCTAAACAGGAAGGGCAGCGGCCCAACGGAGTAAGCTTGAAACTTTTGAAAATAAAAATCTGAAAAGATTTGGAAGATAAAAAAGAAAAGCGTTATCTTTGCAGCCGTTTCGCTAAAACTTTTGGTGAGGCAAAATGAAAAGAGTTCATTGAAGAAATTATAGATAGACAAGTAGTACAAAACTGCTTTGTTCAATAAAGACCAGTGATGGTAAAGAATAAAGCAAGGGAAAAATTAAACCGTCAATTAGCAATAGTTGGAGTAAGGATTAGCTTGAAGGTATTAAAACGAATCGCCTTAAAACGATTCACAAAAAACAAATAATACAACGAAGAGTTTGATCCTGGCTCAGGATGAACGCTAGCGATAGGCCTAACACATGCAAGTCGAGGGGCAGCACTTCGGGTGGCGACCGGCGCACGGGTGAGTAACGC